>JAFUUG010000716.1 GCA_017483905.1 Bacillota bacterium | reverse complement strand
TGATGATGTAAGAATAGTCATAACTTCTCTCGGAAATAAGGAGATAACAGGTAAAATATCTTATGTTTCACCTAATGCAAATTCCGACGGTACATACGAGGTAAAAGTAAATATTCCGAACAGTGATGCTTCTCTTAAGGGCGGAATGTTTACGGAAGTATATTTTACAAAGGAAAAAAGCGATAATGCGATAGTGATAGACAGAGATGCCGTTATATCGAAAAACGGGGAAGATTATGTGTTTGTGGCAGAGGGGGATACGGTCACAAAGACGAATATCGAGATCGGTATAGATAACGGCGATACGGTAGAGATAACGGGCGGTCTTACGGAGGGTCAGACTATAGTTACGGAGGGTCAGACTTATCTCAAGGATGGCGAAAAGATAAAAGACGTTACGAATAAAATAAACAGCTCCAAAGGCGACAGTACTGCGAACGAGGAAGTCAGCTCCGCAGAAAATAATGCGGCGGAGGTAAAAAACAATGACTAAAATATGTATAAACAGACCCGTAACTACTCTTATGGGAGTGCTGATAATCCTGCTTGTGGGTCTGATAGCATATAATTCACTTGAGATAGCTTATTTTCCGTCGGTCAATGTGCCGATGATATTTGTAAGCACATCATACAGCGGTGCGGGTCCCGAGGAAATGGAGGAATTGGTGACAAAACCGTTAGAAGAAACGATAGCGACTCTTACGGGTGTAAAGTCAATAAAGTCTACTTCTTCGGTCGGTTCTTCAAGCATATTCATTGAATTTGTGGAAGGGACTGATATGGATACGACTTCACAGGATCTGCGGGAAAAGATAGATATGGTAAAAGGTACGCTTCCCGATGATGCAAAAGATCCGAATATAATGAAAATGGATCCGAATGAGGAAGGTATAACGATAGGTGTCACAAGTACGAAATATGATACCGATGAACTTTATTCTTTCTGCGATAAGAATGTCAAGCAGTATTTTGAAAAGATAAAGAATATATCTTCTGTGGATCTATCCGGCGGTGTAAATGAAACGGTGGATATAACGCTTGACAGAAACAAACTTGAAAATTACAATATAAGTATAGATTCGATAAGACAGGCATTATCCTCGGATAACAATAACACTCCTGCCGGAACTGTGCAGCGGGGAAGCAGCTCGATGCAGTTAAGGGCGGTAGGTAAATTCAAGTCGATAAATGATATAAAAAATACCGTTGTAACGACATCGGGCGGAAATATAATAAGCGTCGGAGATATTGCGGAAGTAAAAATGGCTAAAGAGGATAGGGAAGACCTCTTTCTCATAAACGGAAATCCCGGCATAGAGATAAGACTGAGCAAACAGTCGGATGCAAATATAGTTACGGTAAGCGACGGTGTGAATGAGACACTTGAAGAGATGAAAAGTTTATATCCCGAACTTGATTTTATAATGCTTTCTTCAACGGCCGATTATATAAAAACATCTATCAAAAATGTGGTGGAAACGGCTTTTGAGGCTGCGATAATATCTTTTATAATACTCCTTATATTTTTGAGAGATCTGAGAACATCATTTATTATCTGTATCTCTATCCCTACATCTATTATGGCTACATACTGTATGATGTATTTAAGGGGAATGACGCTAAATGTAATATCTACAAGTGGTCTTGTTATAGGTATAGGTATGCTGGTGGATAACTCGGTGGTCGTACTCGATAATATATCAAGCAAACATTCACAGGGGCTTTCGCCAAAAAAGGCTGCATTTGAGGGAACTAAAGAAGTGAGTATATCAATAATAGCATCTACGCTTACAAATGTTGCCGTTTTTGCTCCTATGCTCTTTCTCAGGGATATGATCGGGCAGCTGCTTAACAATCTTGCGTATACAATATGCTTTGCTATGGCGGCATCTATATTTGTTGCACTTACGGTAGTTCCGATGGCGGCGGCACTTATACTTAAAATAAATGACAGAAAAAAAGACAAAAAGAAAAATATCTTTGATAAAATGGGTGACGGTGTGGGTTTATTCCTTGATTTTGTTGACAGAGGATATAAGTTTACGCTAAGACGAGCTTTGAAACATAAGGTGATAACGATAGTCATAGTGCTTGTATGCTTTGTCGGAACGCTTCTGACATTCAACACTCTCGGAACGAACCTTATGGCAGAATCGGATGAGGCATCATTCAGCATAGACGTGGATATGCCGGAGGGAACGGCTTACGAAAAAGTTGAAGAAAAATATTACGAAATAACAGAATGTATGGGCGAGATACCCGAAGCAACGGATATATATGCCAATATCGGCGGCGGTTCACGAATGAGGGGTGGAAATATAAGCATAAATGTTGAACTTGTGGATCAGAAAGAAAGAAGCAGAAGCATAGATGAGATAACAGAGGAGATAGAAAAAAGACTTTCGGATGTGGCAGGATGTGAAATAAATGTAAGTTCATCAAGCAGGGCTATGGGATCTTTCGGAGGAGGTTCAAGCCTTTCATTTAAGGTAAAAGGAGCCGATAATGATACATTGAAGAAAATAAGCGATGAACTTTGCGAGATAATAGAGGGTATAGATGGTGCTTCAAATGTTAAAAGCTCGTTCAGTGATTCGGTCACAGAGGGAAATATCGTGCTTAACCGTGCAAAAGCCGCTAAATACGGTATATCGGTAAATGATGTGGCAAATACTGTAGATACATATGTTTCGGGCGTTAAGGCAACGGAATATAAAATAAACGGTACGGAAATAGATATTGAACTGAAATATCCGGAAGAAACAACGAAGTATCTTAAAGATCTCGATAATGTGATGATAAGAACTTCACAGGGAACGAA
Organism: Bacillota bacterium; assembly: GCA_017483905.1. Classification (GTDB taxonomy): domain Bacteria; phylum Bacillota; class Clostridia; order Lachnospirales; family CAG-274; genus RGIG4831. The sequence continues at coordinate 10,103 of JAFUUG010000716.1, read as the reverse complement.
GATACCTTTGAGAGAAGTTGCGGATATAAATATGCAAGAGAGTGAAACCGCCATATCAAGAGAAGATCAGCAGAGATATGTTACAATATCGGCAGACTTTGACGGAATGGATGCAGGTGCGGTACAAAATACGGTGGAAGATGCACTTAAAGATTATGTATTTCCCGACGGATATTCATACAGCTTCGGCGGAAGTATGGAACAGATGAGAGATGCTTTCTCCGGACTTGTAAAGGTACTTATAGTAAGTGTACTGCTTATATACATGATACTTGCATCACAGTTTGAGAGTTTTGTGGATCCTTTTGTGCTGATGGGGGCATTGCCTATATCCCTTACGGGCGGTCTGTTCGGGCTTTTCGTTATGAGCCTTTCAATAGATGTATTCGGTATACTGGGATTTATAATGCTCGTGGGTATGGTCGTAAACAATGCGATAGTGCTGATAGATATAACGAAACAATTAAAGAAAAGCAGGAAGATATCTACGGAAGATGCACTTCTTGAAGCGGGTCCGTCAAGAATAAGGGCAATAATGATGACTACTCTTACTACGGTAATAAGTCTTATACCTATGGCAATGAGCGGTCAGACGGGTATGGAATCAATGCAGACGCTTGCGGTGGTGGTCATATTCGGTATGTCATTGTCAACGCTTGTAACGCTTGTTTTTGTGCCTGTTTCCTATTCGCTTACGGATAAAATAATGAACTTTATCAAAAATCGTTTATTAAAGAACAGGATATATGAGGGTGAAGACGATGTCCTCGAATAATATATTGGCAGGTGAAAAAATTATGGAGGAACACAAAAAAATACTTATTGCAGATGATAATCCGGAAATAAGAGAGGTCATAGGAGTGCTGCTAAAAAGCGAGGGGTATGAAGTGAGCGAGGCGGCAGACGGCAATGAAGCCGTTGAAATGGCAAAACAGATGCCCGACCTTATCATACTTGATGTGATGATGCCGGGAAAAGACGGATTCAAGGCTTGTATGGACATAAGGAAAATAACCCTTGCGCCGATACTGTTTCTGACGGCAAAAACGGAGGATACGGATAAGACTATGGGATTTTCGGCAGGCGGTGACGATTATCTTGTAAAGCCGTTTTCCTATTCGGAGATACTTGCAAGAGTGAAGGCACTGCTCAGAAGATGTTATGTATACAAAACAGACAGCAGGGAGAGCGATAATATAATAACAATCGGAAGTCTGAGCGTGAATACGGATAAAAAGAGTGTTGAAAATGACGGTGAACCTGTGCCGCTTACGGATATGGAATACAATATACTCAAACTTCTGATAACGAACAGAAGAAAAGTTTTTTCAATAGAGGAGATATATGAAAATGTATGGGGGAAAGCCTATCTTCGTGGCGATAACAATACAGTGATGGTGCATATAAGACGGCTGAGAATGAAAACGGAGGATGACCCGCAGAATCCGAAATATGTAAAGACGGTATGGGGAAGAGGTTATATGATTGAATAGAAGGATAAGACGGATCGGGAAGATACCGATAAATATGAGTTTGCAATTTTTTATTGTCCTTACACTTGCGGCGGTTGCAGGAGTATTTGCTTCCGCCGTTTCTGTGCTTGCAACGGGAGCGGTGATAAGGGCAAGAGTTGAGAATACGGAGTATATCGAAGAAAATATAAGAAACAGAGTGGAAGAGTTTCAGCAGTATGTGACGATAAATGAACTTTCGACGAAAAATATAGAACAGGTGTCCGAATGGGTGCATAATGAGGGAAATGTTATACTTGCAATAAGCTGTGAGGGAAATGTTATATATGATTCGACGGATTTCAGATTTCATATAATGGAGAATAACAGCAACGATGATATATATAATATATATCGGGTCAGGTTCACCGACCGAGAGGCAGAGGTGGCATTATATGAGCTGATAGAAACGAAATATTATGCGATGGCAAATATTATTTCTCTGTTTGTGGGGCTGGCGGTCTTTCTTATTATATGTATAACATTTGTGAGGAAAAAGGTGAAGTATATAACGCTGCTTGACAGAGAGGTAAATATGCTTGAGGGCGGCGACCTTGAATACAAGCTGACTGTAAAGGGCAGAGATGAACTCAGTTACCTTGCGAAAAGCATAGATGATATGAGGATCTCCATATTGAACAAGCAAAAGGAAGAAGAAACGGAACAGATGGCAAAGCACAAACTGGTAACAACTATGTCGCACGACCTGAGAACTCCGCTCACTGTGCTTATAGGTCTGCTTGAAATAATAGACGGGAAAAAATACAAAGATGAAAAGGAACTCGGAGAATATATAACAAAGGCTAAAAATAAAAGTTATCGGATAAAGGAACTTTCGGATAAGATATTTGAATATTTCTTTGCTTTTGATATAAAGGAGAGCGCACTTAAAAAAGAGGTATTTGAAACGGAAGTTATAAATACGATGATAGAGGATTATGTTTTTTCTCTGAGCGAAAAGGGATATGATACGGAAAACAGACTGAATGTGTTTGAGAAAAAAACGGAGATAGATATAAATTTATTCAGCAGGGTGATAGATAATATTTTTTCAAATATTATAAAATATGCGGATAAAGAGAAAGCTGTCGTGATAGAGAATATGATAGAGAATGATTTTCTGAAAATGACATTTTCAAATCATATACTTCCGAAAGCATATAAGGAGGAAAGTACGAATATCGGACTTGAAGTATGTATGAATATTATAAAGCAGCATAACGGAAGTTTTGAGTATACGGAAGAAGACGGAGTATTTACGGCGGTGATAAAAATACCGCTGTGCAGGTGATATTGCAGATACGGGAAATTTTATCGAAAGGAGAGGTGTATATGATAAGTTTTATTGAATATCCTTCTTTTGAGCAGATAATTGAACTGAAAAGTGAGATACCTCAAGGGGAAAAGGTGGTATCTATTCTTGAAAACGAAGTACAAAGCGGCAATGAAATACTAAATATAGGAAATGCAGGAAATTTACCCGATGTAACATATATCAATATACAATTAAGAAATAGGGCATCAAAGGAATATGACAATATGAAAGATCATGGAACACCTTATAAGTCCCTCTCTTTTCATGATAATAAAGGTGCTGTGGAAATATGGTTTGGGTTGGGGGATATTTAATGAAAAATAAAATAATAGCAGTGGTTTTGATTATAATATTTTGCTTTGCGGTGATAAAATGTTTAAATTATTTTGACCCTTTTGAAAAATGGCAATGGGAAAAGGAACAAGAGGAATTATTAAAGGAGGATATAGTTGTTTATTCTCAGTGGTCTGACAGATTCGGCTGGAGAGGTAGAGATAAAATATATACAGATTATAAGACTAATAATGGAATGTACGGTATTACATATGAAACAAATCGCCATTATGAAAATGTAGATTTGGGTATTGATTCATTAATATTAAAATTCCCCGATTCAGAATATCCTTACACCGATATAAAAAAAGTTGATATTAATGAATATGAGTTTTTTAAAAGCGAATATTTTTTTATTACCGAATTGGATGAATTTAGCTGGTTAGCAGATGTAGCGGAAGATGATATATCACCTGATAACAGATATATTTTTTATATATTAGATGATAAATACTTAATTTCCGGAAACGGTGAAGATATAACTGGCAGTTTTGGTAAAGATATAGCTGACATTTTTGGTAAAGATATAACTGGCATCTTTTTCAGAGTAGATGTATTTGATATTGAAAACAAAGAAAGATATTATTATTCAAAAGCATTGATCGCAAACCGACCCGAAAATACATTGGTTGATGATAAGCTGATAGAGCCTAAATACTATATGGATCAAAAAGGAAGAATTATATGTATATACAAATATTATAACAAACTTTTATGTCATAGGATAAATTAGGGGGAGTGGATATGGAACACGACATTAGCTTAAATATTCATTACAGTTTGCCTGATGATATGTGGGAGAAGATGGGGGAAGTATATGCTTCAATGCCGTACTGGGCAGGCAATAAGAACGGGCCGCAGTGGACAGGAGAGGATATAAATTTATGGGCATCTGTTGAGCCGGGCGGAATACAGATCGCAGGAACGATGCCGAATGATATATGGGAAGAATGGTATGATATGCTTAAAGATAAATTGACAAAAGCACTTGGGTATGAGATAGGGGAACCCGAAGATGGTTATGAATTTAAATATTTCTGAATCGAAATACAAATTCGGAGGTATCATTAAATTTAAAAAGGAGAAGAGCGGAATATGGATTTATTAATATGGCTCGAAAAATGGTATTCTTCCATATGCGATGGAGAATGGGAACATCTGTATGGTGTCAAAATCGATACACTGGATAATCCGGGGTGGAGGGTTTTAATTGATATTTTAGATACACCTTTAGAGATGAAAAAATTTGAACCGGTGATCAAGTATGTAGATGATAACAACTGGATCTGCTGTCGAGTTAAAGACGGAAAATTTGATGGCGGTGGTGATATGAGTAAGCTAAAGGAAATTTTAGAAATATTTAAAAAATGGGTCGAAGATTAAATCAAAGTATAAATTCAGAGGTGAATCATGAGTAAAGATCATTACGGATTTGAGAATGAAAGAGGGGAAACCGGTTTTCTTGCGGGTGTAGTTGATGTTATTTCCGATGAGCTTGAAATGGTGCTTGATTTCGGATATTCTCTCGATGCGGATATTTTCTGTATCAGAAATAACGATATGACATTATTGAATGATTCGGTCAAAAGAAGATTGCATTGCTATAACCAAAGATATGGCTGCAATATTCCTAAAGAAAAAATTGATTCGATTGATTTCAAGCTTGATGAAATAAAAACAGATGTGAGCGTATTTGTATCACAGCAAATAAAAGAATATTCTTCAAATGATAAGCTATCTGATGAAGTCGGGAAATTTCTTGATGTGTTACGCTGGCATTTACATAAGCCATTGTGTGTTTATGTTCCTGTAAAAATGAATGATAAGAATGTTAATATATTGGGAAAAATCTATCTTTATGAGGCATGGAAATATTTTTTTATTTCTTATAACGAGTATATGGTGCTTTTGATTTTGGGAACGGTGGAGTAAAAAATCACAAGTACATTGACTGCATAATGTGAAGCAGCTGGCTACATAATATGCAGTCGGGTGTACTCTTTGTAGAGAAATATACTAAACGACACTTATTGATGACGTTTAGTATATTTATTTGTATCCTTCCGCTATTTTTTCTATATCCTCTCTTAATTCAATAAATATTTCCGCAAGCTGCGGGTCAAAGTGAGTTCCTTTTTCTTCCGATATCAATTCAAAAGCCTTATCATAGGACATAGGCTCTTTATAGCATCTTTTTGAAACAAGTGCATCAAAAACATCTGCAAGAGCCATTATCCTTGCGCAAAGCGGTATATCTTCTCCCGAAAGACCATGAGGATATCCCTGCCCATTCCATTTTTCGTGATGCGATGTGGCAACATCACACGCAATATCCACATAATCTTTTTCTTCTATCTTGTCCATTACCTCTCTTATTATGCGTCCTCCCTCGGGGGCGTGTTTCTTTATTACTTCAAATTCTTCATTTGTCAGTCTGCCCGGCTTTTGCAAAATGCTGTCGGGAACGGAAATTTTTCCGATGTCGTGCATAGGTGCTGCCTTTATGAGAAGCTCAACATAGTATTTTGTAAGTATATTCGGGTAAAGTCCTCTTCTCATAGCCTCGTTTGCAAGTATTTCGACATATTGACTTGTTCTCTTGACGTGTTCACCCGTATCGCCGTCTCTGTTTTCTATTATATTTGCAACTCCGATTATTATATCGTTTTGCAGTGCTATCATTTTTTCGCTTTTTTGCCTTAATTCTTTTGTCTTTTTATCGACTTCTATTTCAAGCTGCTGTTTATTATTATCAAGCTCGGTGGTTACTTTCAGACAGTATATAAGGCTTATCAGCGTAGCTGCTATAATACAGGCGATCGAGGCTATCTCACTTATCCGGGACAGCTTTATATAATCGTCCATTCTTACCCTTGCGATCTCCATTTCTTCTATCGTAAGGGAATCAAGTTCTTTAAGTCCGTCATTTATATTCCTGATACATTCAGCCATTACGTTCAGCGTATAATACTCAGTCATACCTTTGCTCTCATTACTTCCGAATTGCAGGAGAATATCTGCATTCTGTAAATAACCGTAATAATTTGAATAGACAGTATGATATAATTGTTCTCGCCTGTCACCTTCCATTCTCTCGCCAAATTCATAAAGAAGGTCTTTTATATCTTCTCTCAGTTCTTTTTCTTCTATGGAATATTCGTGCATCTGTATAGCATCATCAGTTAAAGAACAGCTTACTATAACGGTCTGATGTCTGTATAATTTCACGCTTATATCATTTATGTAATCTCTGTTTACAATATGCTCCGAGGATATTTCGTTATAATTTTCCGATAGCTTGTCAATATCATATTTCAACACTATCTCACCAGCTATACCGATGATTCCCGCAATTAATACCGTTATAAAAATTTTTGTAGGAATACTCATTATTTCACCCCGATCGCATAAGACTTTTTTAATGAGCCTTTGCCGTTATTCCGTCATTCATATCATCAAGCAGCTTCTGCATATCTTCTCTATCGGGATTCCCGGATATTATGATCGTACCGAATACAGAAGTCGGTGTCCAGTAACTCTCTGCCACTCTCTGCAAATAGCCGTATTTTGACTGCTGTGCAAGTGCCGCCACAGCAGGTGCTTTCTGTACTTCTTCCGATGCTGCGACATCTGCATTTGCGGGTGTTTCTCCACTTGTTTCAAATCTTATAAGCTGATTTTCGCTGTTTGTCAGATATCTTGCAAGTTTCATTGCCCACTGCGGATATTTTGTATATTTATTTACACCGAGCAGTTTATATCCCGCAAAACTGCACATCTGAACGCTGTCGCCGTTTATTGTATATTCGGGCAGCTTTGATGCGGCATAATTATCTCCGTATGCCGAGCCGATAGCTACAGAATTCCATGTTCCGTTTACACAGGCTATGACCGAGCCGTCTTCTATCCCTTTGAGAAGATGATCGTCACCGCCGCTTATAAAGGCTTTGCTTCGTGCTATTTTAAGCATGGCTTCAGCAACATCGACACCCTTATATTTTGTATCTGTTGCATTCCAGTTACATGAATTTGAAGTTCCGTCATCGTTCATATTGACATCAAGTCCTGCACCCTTAAAGAATGAATAAACATACCAGCCGCTTGTAAAGTCCATATAGAATTTTTTATCATTTTTCTCTGCTATCTCTATTATTCTGTCAAGGCTTTTTATATCATCTTTGTTAAAATATTTTGAATTATAGTATAAAAAATAACCGTTTCCGGCAGTTACGGGATAAGCATATATTTTATTATCTCTCATTACGGATTTTATCGCTCCCGTATCTTTGCCCCCACACTCTTTTATTATATCGTCGGTATTTTCGGTTATTTCAAGAAGTGTTCCTGCCGAATACAAGCCATCTAATTGATCATCTGCAAATATATAAAGATCCGCCGCTCTCTCAGGTGAGGCAAGAACTGTTTCCTTACAGGTGGCTTCGCTTTCCTTGCTTATCGTGATATTGAACACAGCCTCGTCTTTGTATTCTTCCTTGAATTTATTTATCATATCGGTATACATTTCGTTTTCGCCCGATACCCACAGCGAAAGACTGACATTTTCGATCTCTTTGGGCTTTTCTCCGCAGCCGCCGAGAATAACGGCTGTGGCAGAGATCAATATGAACAGACCGAGTTTTTTTAACATTTTTTTCTTCATAGATATTGCCTCACAGATGACTTCGTTTTTCTTGTATTTTTATTTTAAAAGTGCATAATTACTCATTTTTAGTATACTACACGAGAAAAATTCTGTCAAGCATAAGAGAGATTGAGAAAAATTAATTTTTCTTTTTGAATTGATCGCTGTTTTCATAAGTGATACTATTGAAATATTCTTGAATTTATGAGAAAAGTAGTATATAATAAATATAAAAGAGAACAGTAAAACATAAGAGGTAAAAAATGACTGAAAACTTAAGTGAAAAATATAGAGAGAAAATAGCGCGTTTTATTCTTATGGACGATATATTTATGAATAAAGTTTTTGAAGATAAAAAATGTGCGCAGTTACTTCTGAAAATAATTCTTGAAAAAGAATTGACTGTGACGGAAGTGAAGACACAATATGCAGTCAACAGTTTGCAGGGGCGAGCTGCAAGGCTGGATATATGGGCGGTAGATGAAAATAATAAATTGTATAATGTAGAGGTACAAAACGAAAACGAAGATGCAACACCTATGAGGGCGAGGTATAATTGCAGTCTTATAGATGCGAATGTACTGAAAAAAGGAGGACATTGGGATGAACTTCCGGAAACTTACGTTATATTCATAACAAGAAATGATGTATTGGGAGAGGAAAGACCGATATATCATATTGACAGGATAATAAGGGAAAGTGGGAAAGAATTCGTTGACAAAAGTCATATCGTGTATGTAAATTCAAAAATACGGGATGATACAAGTCTTGGAAAACTTATGCACGACTTTTATTGTAAAGATGCAGATGAAATGTGTTACAATGAATTGGCAATCAGGACGGGATATTTTAAGAAAAATGAAGAGGGAGTGAAAACTATGTGTACTATAATGGAAGAATTGATAGAAGAGGGAAGAGCCGAGGGAAGAGCCGAGGGAAGAACCGAGGGGAGAGCCGAGGGGAGAGCCGAGGGGAGAATTGAGGGAAGAACCGAGGGAAAGCTACTGATGATAGAGATGTGCAAGGAATTTGGGGTATCATTGGTGGAAACGGTGAAAAAAATTGCGGAGAAATTTAAGATGACGGAGGAAGAGGCGGAGATAATAGTAAAGGAAAATTGGTGAATTAAGATAACAGAGGAAGAGAACAGTGAATCGAAAGGGTAGTCTATTGGCTATCCTTTTAATTAAAAAATCCACCGGATAAGCCGATGGATAAGGGGGATATATAATTATTAATCGTCGATCTCTTCGTTATCGGGGTCTTCGACATATTGCGTAGGGAATCTTATGCCGTGATATTCTGCCCAGAGTTCGTTTGCTTTTGAATCATAGTAAATCTTTATTTTCGGGTCATGCAGAATATCAATGCCTGTTGGAGTCAAATTATCGTGTTCATATATAAATTGTTTGATTTTAGGTTCTGCCTCTTCGGGAGAAGAACAAGCTGAAAGGCTCGGTTCAAGTCCGAGAGCATGAATAGTCATATCATATATAGTCCTTGCATTTACTCTATATGATTCCTTTCTTGATGTTTGTATGTATCCTGTGACCTGTGGTAAAACAATCGCAATAAGTATGATCATAATAGATATTACTACGATCAATTCTATAAGTGAAAAACCTGCATTAAACCCGCTTTTTGAAAATAATTTTTTTATATATTTTTTTTTCATAACAATTCTCTTTTCTTATTATGAAAAAAGGTTACCCTTTTAAAGGTAACCTTTTATTTAGATTAACTATTTCACAACATTTCGTTATAAAAATCAAGAAGAAGCTTTTCTTTGTGGATAAATAGGTAAGTTATCTCCTTCTTTTGCATATTCATAGTCTGATGCAAGCTTATCATAGCTATAGTATACAACATAAAGCTCACCTTTTTTGAAGCCCTCTGGAGTATTATCAGCTTCTGCAATTTTAAGCTCAACTTTACCTGGAGCAGTATCACCTGGAGTACCGAGTTCTACATTGCCAATATCATCTTTGATAGCAGCTGTAAAGTTATCATCAATAGAAGTAGCCGCCTTATTCTGACCGATCAATTCAGTCTGATAAGCGTAAGCTGCATCGTAAACAGTCTTAGCAGCAGCAGAGTTAGCAACTGTTCTTGACTTATTGATGTAACCTGTGATATTAGGTACGAGAATGGCAATTAAGATTACCATGATTGCGATAACTACGATAAGCTCTACGAGAGAGAAACCTTTGTTATCAGAAAGTCTGTTTCTTAAATTCTTTAACATAAACATTTCCTCCTTTAAAGATGTTTTAATTTTGTTTACGAATATATAATAGCATAC
>JAFUUG010000715.1 GCA_017483905.1 Bacillota bacterium | reverse complement strand
GTAAATTTGCCTGTATGGATATCCTTGAATCCCGCCGTCTGCTCCCCTGTGCATATACTGCACATTATAACAGGTCTTTGGTTTTCTTTATCATACCTTTTAATATTTTTGCGAAAGAACATACAAACCCCTCTTTAATATTTCTCCAAATAATATTATTTACCGTCTGCTTGTTCGACCTTATGAATATCCTCGGATTGATCTATCGTCAGGTCAAGCGTTGGGAACATTTGTGTTTCAGGCAGCTGCATATTAAAGCCGTCCGTATTATCCCAGCTTATTTTGGCATTTTCAAATTCAAGTCCAAGCACATGACCGCCGTTTTGCTTATCATCAGATACATAATGGAAATGCCAGCCAACAGCATTGAGATCATTCATATACTCAGGGCAGTAAAGTCCCACGACCGTACCTTCTGTATCCGAGAATGTAAATTCTCTCTGATCCGTAGAAAGTGCTTCTGCAAGAGTTTTGTAAGGTTCTTCCTGTTTAAGCTCACTTCTTGCATAAACAGATTTGAATTTTCCGCTTATTTTTATCATATAGAAACGATTTTTTCCGTATCCATCTACCTTTTTATCAAGATATGACTTTAATTCATCTATATTTGCTATATTGCTTATTTCTTCTGTTGTATCATTGTCAAAGAATGTAACATCGGCAAAAGGTATCGTTTCCTCATCGGGTGCAACTTCAACGCTGCCGTCTTCTTTTGCTCTGTAAACAACTCCGTCAAGCATTATAAGCTCACCATTCACACCCTCAAATGTACCGATTCCTGTATCGCCTTTTTCTTTTAATTTTCCCACAGTTACACTTCCGTAATAATCTCCGAGCGTCAAACCCTGTAAAAGCGACACCTGATATACGCTTTCTCTGTCATTTTCAACACTTACAGTCTTCTCAGCTGAAACGGTTGAGCTATCTGCACTTGCATTACCTGTACTTGTACTGCTCTCACCCGTTGCCGCACTTGAACAACCTCCAAGCAGCATTACTGCCGCAATTGCCAAACAAAATCTTTTCATAAACTTTTCCTCCTTAAATTAATATAGAAAATTAATATAGAAAATCAATATCCCAATTCTTACCCAACCAATATGACTTTTATCCTGTCTGTATGCCTTGCATACCTTGTAACAACAGTCGTACAGCATATAGTACTCTTTCCGATACAATCATGACAGACACCTGTTTTTGCACAAGGAGTATCACAGTTAAGTCTTATCGTATTCATAGGGGCGGCAATATCCTTTATCCTCTGTTCGCCGCTTTGAACATCTTTCACTATCTTGTTCATTCCCACAACGATTATGACCTGCTTAGGACCATATATGAGAGCCGCAACTCTGTTTCCGTTTCCGTCTATATTTATAAGTTCGCCCTGCATCGTCACCGCATTGCTGCTCATAAGGTAATAGTCGGAATTGAAAGCATCTCTGTATATCTTTTCCACTTCTTCCCGACTTCCTGCTTTCGCTCTGTCAAGGAGTACAAAATTTCTTTTTTCCAGTTCGCTCACTATGCCAAGTTCTGCCATAGTCACCGAACCGCCCCATGTAACACTTTTACCCTCTTCCATTATCTCAAGCATTTTCTTTACTGCATCTTCCTTATTTTCGCAATAACAAGCATCCATATTTCTGCTTTTGAGATTCTTTACTACAGTTTCCGCAACTTTAGAATAGAATTCTTTTTTTATTTCCATATAATTTCACCTCTTTTTACATCTGTTCATACAATTTTTTGATATATTCAACTCTTGAACAGCAGTTTTTCATTATGCAATCTGCTATCGTAACAGCCGTCATAGCTTCCACCACGACTACCGCCCTTGCGGTAACTATTGGATCATGTCTACCTTTTATCTCTATTATCTTTTCGTTTCCGTATATATCCACGGTTTTTTGCGCCTGTGCTATAGATGGAGTCGGCTTAAATACCGTTCTGAATACAACCTTATCTCCGTCTGACATACCGCCGAGTATACCGCCCGAATTATTTGTAAATTTTATTATCTTTCCGTCTTCGCAGTACATTTCATCATTGTTTTGCGAGCCGTAGATCTTTCCCGCCTCAAATCCTATCCCGAATTCAATGCCTTTTGTTGCCCCGATAGATAATATAGCCCTTGCAAGTAACGCATCGAGTTTATCAAATACAGGCTCACCTATCCCCGTTTTCATACCTGTTACTTCGCATTGTACCACACCGCCTACAGAGTCAAGATTTTCCATTGCTTTTTTCAGAAACTCTTCTGTTTTTTCAGCCGCTTTCTTATCCGGCATAACAAAAGGATTATTGTATCTCTCATTGATATCAAAATTATCTTTATCCACTTCAATATTTCCTATCGAAACAGTATAAGCAGTTATATTGATTCCGAGCTGTTCAAGAAACTTTCTTGCAACAGCACCTGCTGCGACCCGTGAAACAGTTTCT
>JAFUUG010000068.1 GCA_017483905.1 Bacillota bacterium | reverse complement strand
GGCGTGCGCCTTGATGCCGAATATGCCGAAGATAATGACTTTACGGAAAGTTATGCTTTTGCACATCGGATTTTTGAAACAATGTACAAAGAAGCCGTACTTCCGCTGAATTTTTATTCTGTACTTGATGATATGTATATACCCGAAGAGACTGCCGCCGCGCTTGAAAAATAGCAAGCGTTATGCGGTCGTTCCTCTGCTGTTCCATTAAAGATCATCTCCATTTTTTGCGGGCAGATCGATCTCATCAGTCAAAGCCTTTTGCATAATATATGCCGCATCGCTTGCGGTAATAACATTGTCAGTGTCCGCATCGACATATTTCAGCCAATCGGAACTCTTTTCCTCAATAGGCAGCACAAACGAGTCCAGCAGTGTCTTTTGCAGTACAAAAGCCGCATCGCTTGCGGTAATTTGCTTATCGCCGTCTGCATCACCGTAAACAAGTTTGTCCACAGCAGGAAAAGTATCATATTTATAACCGTTGTCCGCAGCCCAATTTTGCGCATAGCTGTTTTCTTCAACATAAAAAAACAATTTTTCTTTATCGCATTCTGCAAAGGCTTCATTGTTTATCCATTTTATCCCACCATAAACGGTCACACTTTCTAAGTTTTTACATCCGATAAATGACCATTTCGATATTTCCGTAACGCTTTGGGGTATCTTTATGCTTTTCAGCGATTTACAGCAGGCGAATGTCTGAAATCCGATCGTACTTATACCCTCGGGAATATCAATATCCGTCAGGTTCTCACATCTAAAAAATGCTGATGTATCAATATTTGTTATCCCCGACGGAAGATCTATGCTTGCCAATGAGGAACAAAAGGCAAACGCGTATGAACCGATCTCTGTCACGCTGTCGGGTATGCTTACACTTGTCAGAGCGGTACAACCGTAAAAAACATAGCCTTCCAACGATGATATCCCTTCGGGTAATTCAATGCTTTTAAGACTTGTGCAGTTTTCAAATGCACCACTGTCGATCACAGTCACTCCCGACGGTATATTTATGCTTTCCAAGCTTACACAATCGGCAAAAGCGCGGCTGTCTATTTTTGTTAAGCCGCTTGGAAGATGTACATCCGTAAGACTTCTGCACCTCAAAAATGCAGCCATATTGATGGTTTTCAGACTTTCGGGAAGACTTACGCTTTTTAAATTTTTACATCCCTCAAATACATAACCGCCCACAGCGGTCACGCCATCGGGAATAACAACGCTTGTAACCGTAGTATCTGCACCGCTTACCTCGTTATTGACCAGATAAATATTTCCCCCCTCTGCCTCGACTATCGTATCGTAGTATATTGTTTTGTAACCCACTTCAATAGTCCGTATCTCGCCCGCAGATATCGGCTGAACCGACAATAAAAGCATTGACACCGCAATTCCCGCCGCAGCGATTTTTTTGAGTAACATAATGACTCCTCCTCTGTTATATAAGTATTTCTTGTTAAACTTGAAAATGCTTCTTAAAATTGCTTTTAACAGAACGAAGCGGAAATTTTCGAGAATATGGAAACCGTCCGAAAGCACAGCTGAAATGCTATTTTGAGCAAGATTGGCATATCTATCGAAAAATTTATCAAGTTATGTAAAGAATGATTTTTAAAAAGTCCCCTTAAATAATTTGCCGTTTATATCATTAGATGACACTAAACGCTTTTAATAATTCTGCTTTATATTTTATAGTAAGCGAATTAAATAATCGGACTTAAGCTCGCTTAAGGCTGATTATTTATGAGCCCCATCATATAGTGAACGTCGAAATATTTTTGACGTTCACTATAATTGTAGCACAAAATGTGAACTTGTCAATATTACTTGACACATTTTCTTCGTTAGATTTTAGGGATGAACTGTGATGCTTGTAAACTTCCTGACCATCATATATACAACGAAGCAAAACCATTTTTTATATCTGCATAATATTTCATTATTGTTACATATATATTATTTTATCGTGACTTGCATTGACATTCCCAAAACAATCCTATATAATAGCCTTGGTTAAATATAATAAAAGGAGTGGAAAGCATGAATCCAACAAAAACTATTAAGGTTCTTGCTATAATTGCACTTGTATTCGGTATACTTGGTCTTATCGGCAGCATATTTGCTGTCTTAGGCGGTGGTGCAATTACAGCTGTAAGCCAAAATGAGGAAATTATGTCTCAGATTGCAAACGATGAGGATGTTTCAGCCAGTCTTAGCGAATTAAACAACGCTATAGGTCAAGATGTCAGTGCCGAAGAAGCAACAGCAGGTGCCGGCGCGATCGTTTTGATTGCAGGTATCATAGGCATTATCTCTTCTATCTTCGGTATCCTTGAGGGCGTATTTGGTCTTAAGGCTGCTAAGGGTGATGTATCGGGCGCAAGCAAAGCTTTCGTTATCGGTATCATCGAGATCGTTATCGCTGCTATCGGCGTATTTGCAGGCGCAGGCCTTGTAAGCGCTGTAGTCAACATTGCAATCGCCGCTCTTTACACATACTGCGCAAAGCAGATCAAAGACGGCGCTGCGGATATTGCAGAATAATTCAAAACAAAAAACAGCTGTTCACGCAGCTGTTTTTTTGTTTTTCAATTTCGATATTTTCCGTCATTTTGCAGGCAGTCTGTTGACGCCTTCAAAAGCAGCATTATTCGGCTTTGCTGCTGCCGCTGACAAAATGCCACACTTCCGCATATCCGACATTACCGCATTTCTCCACATCCGCATTTGCGTCAATATGTTCTCTGATATATTGAAGCAGCATTTCCTGGTATCACTGCGAACCGACACTG
>JAFUUG010000067.1 GCA_017483905.1 Bacillota bacterium | reverse complement strand
TGCACTTGCGGCAAGGAAAACGAGCCGCATAAATGCGACGATACAGATAAGCGATACAGGGATATCTCCGGGAGCGGGTATGGGAAATAACAGAAAGGTACTCAATGAGGAAGAACTTGGCGTGCCTGTGGTGGCGATAGGTGTGCCGACGGTGGTCGATGCGGCGACACTTGCAAATGATACGATGGATAATATGATAGAGGCTATGATAAATGAATGTGAAAGCGGAAGTGAATTTTATAAGATGCTTGAAAGCCTTGATAAAGATGAAAAATATCGGCTTATAAGAGATGTGCTTGATCCTTATACCGAGAATATGTTTGTGACACCGAAAGAGATAGATGCGGTAATGGAGAGGGTGTCGAATATTATTGCAAATGCGGTGAATATTGCGCTGCACCCCGGGATCACTGCGGAGGATATAAACAGATATTTTAATTGAGTATGTATGGGTCATCATACGGCGATATATTAAGAAAATTGGGGATATGAACAGGTATATCCTCTTTTTTGCTTTGTTTCTTTTTTGTTACAAAAGGCTTGAAGGGGGTTATTCAGGTTGAATTAATTATTTTGACATGGTATAATGTAGCTATGGTACGAATGATATGAAATATGGAAGAAGCAGCGTACAGTATGAATAAGGTGGTATATACCAAAGGGAGAACAGGAATGACATTTTCGGAAATGATACAAGGTGAAAATGGATTATTGGTAAAATTACGCCTTGAAAATAATTTTGACGAAAAAATATACAGAGAAATCAAAAATTATCTGACAGTACACTCGGAAGAATGGAAGAAAAAAGGTGTAATGCCAATTAAAGATGCTGTTGCGGTTTTTGACTTGGTTGATTCATTATCGGGTGGCTGTATTTATTGGAATGATGATGTTAAAAATCGTGTGGAATATGCACTTATGGAAGTACAGGATATAATTCATACATTGGAATTATGAATAAACCTGTGTTTTATGGATAAAGATAGACTGATTTGATATGTCGGCTGTGATAGAGGTAGTGGAGAGGGAAGAGAGAAAAAGCGGCGAATATGATGTGAAAGCGGTAATTATGAATTGTTCGGACAAAACGATATTTTCGGGGTATCGTCCTGTGCATCTGATAAAAAATTATAACGGCGGATATCTTACTACGAGGGGCTCATGAGTACATAAATACGGATAAGATAAATGCCGGGGAAAATGCGATAGGATATATAACATTTACATCGCCTGAATTGTATCTTGAACTTATAAGAAACTGAGATATTATTGAGCTTTTTGAGGGGAAAACAAAGATCGGGTATGTGGAAATAACCGAAGTTTATAATAAGAATAGTGAATATAAATGAAGAATTTTATTGAAAAGTATTGTTTTTATGATTATGACGGGAGAAATTATATGAGTATGAAAGGATTTCCTTTTGAGGATTTACCGAATACGGCTGCGTTTGTTTGCTGTCATGTATTAAACGGAGAAAAACCGATATTGAGAGTTTCACATGACGAAGATGGATATTGGCAGTTTCTCTGCGGAGGAGAGCATAAAACGGAAGATGCGAAAATAATATCTTTGAAGGCGGCTTATGAGATAGATACAAGTACAGGTGGATTATCCGATATGGAATACGGAAAAACAGCGGAGAGAAAAAATAAGGAAAGTGACCGGATAATTTTTTGAACGGTTTCGGAGGTATAAAAATTGAAGAAAACAGGATAAAACAAAGGCAAATAAGGATAAATGAAGAAAAAGGAAGATTAAAGATTAAAGGAAAACGGAAAATAGAGAGTCCAGAATTTTGAAGGGATAATAAAGTATGTGGTATAATTTGAAAGATAATCGGAGAAAGCATACAGGATCGACAAGGAAATTTGCAAAAAGAAAAAGAAAAATAGATACAAGAATGACCGAGTATAAATATGAGATGTTTGGTATGGGTACGATATTCCGATTAAAAGTAGACGAATATCCATTTTTGGAGGATCATGTTGATTTTATGCTTTGTGAATATCCTTCCGAAAGCGGATATGCAATATATTGTGTTTCGGGATATTGCAAAGGTCATATTGAGGTTGTTTTACCGGAGGAGGCAAAATTAAAAAAAGGAACCATAAGCAGTGATTGGCTGATAAAAAATTGGAATAAATGGGTATATGATAAATGCAAGGTCGAAGAAATTGATGTGATAGAATGAAGCAAGAAGTCGGGATTTCAAAGATTATAATAAAGGATTGGATGGGATAAAGTGAGTATTAAGAGTGCGGCGGCGGTATCGCTTGCGAAATTTTTCGGATATTTAAGCTGCAAGATAAGGAAAAGCAAGGGGCAGACTTTGCCCGGATTTATAGCAAAAAAAATAGATGGGAATATTCTTTCAGACCTTTCGCAGCAGGTGAGGGGTGACGTATTTGCCGTTATGGGAACTAACGGAAAAACTACGACTAATGCACTGCTTTACGGTTTGCTTACGAAAGAGGGAAAAAAGGTCGTAATAAACAGGACAGGCTCAAATATGTTAAATGGCGTTATATCCGCATTCGTACTGGCGGCGGGTAACGATGGAAAACTTGATGCCGACTTTGCGTGTATTGAGGCTGATGAATTTGCTTCGGGAAGTATTCTGCCGAAAATGAAAGTAAATTATCTTATAATTACGAATATAACGAGAGATCAGCTTGACAGAATGGGTGAAGTGGATATTGTGTATGATAAGGTACTGGAGGCGGTGAAGAATTTTGACGGTACGCTTGTAATAAACGGTGATGATGTGCTTACCTATTCTCTTGCACTTGAAAGCGGAAAGAAATTCGTGACTTACGGGATAGATGAACAGGTATTTGACGAGGCGAGCCGATCGGAGATAAGGGAAAGTACGTTCTGCAAGAGGTGCGGAAGCAGACTTAAATATAACTTTTTCCACTACGGACAGCTTGGCGATTACTACTGTGAGGAATGCGGCATAAAAAGACCCGAAATGGACTATGCCGCAAAGGATATAAAGATAACGGAAGATGAGATCGCTTTTACCGTAAACGGAAAGAGGATAGAGATAAGGGCTAAGGCAAATTACAATATATATAATTCGCTTTCGGTGTATGCACTGCTTGATGATGCCGGGATAATGAATGATGAAATGATAAAAGGCTTTGCGGAATTTGATTTCAGAAACAACAGGGAGAACGTCTATCATATAGGAGAAAGCGATATTCAGATACATCTTGTAAAAAATCCGATCGGTTTTCAGCAGAAAGTTGCACTGATCAAAAAGGACGAGAGCGAAAAAGATGTCGTGATACTGATAAATGACGAATATCAGGATGGGCAGGATGTTTCATGGCTTTGGGATGTTAATTTTGAAGAGCTGAGGAACGAAAATATAAAGTCGATCACGGCTACGGGAAAGAGATGCCTTGATATGTGTTTAAGGCTGAAATATGAAGAGATAGAGTGTGCTTATGATTTTGATGTTGAAAATGTCGTGAGAGGACACATTGAAAAGAAAAACAGGAATGTATATCTGATAGTGAATTATACGGGACTTTATTCATCGAATGATATGCTTGAAAGATTAAAGAAAGAATATGAGGAGGGAGAAAAATGAAACTGAATCTTGTGCATTTATATCCCGACTTACTGAACCTCTACGGCGACAGAGGAAACATAATGTGCATAAAGAAAAGGCTTGAATGGAGAGGCATAGAATGTGAAGTGAAAGAAGTGCTGCACGGGGAATATGTGAATACTGACGAGGCGGATCTTATATTCCTTGGGGGCGGCTCAGACAGGGAACAGGAGATAGTATGCGAGGAGCTTAAAAAGAATAAAAAGGCTCTGATAGATTATGTGGAAAATGACGGTGCTATGCTTGCTATATGCGGAGGTTATCAGCTGCTGGGAAATTATTATCAGACGAAGGATAAGAAGATAGAGGGGCTTGGAATACTGGATATATATACGCAGTGGGAAGAGGAAAGACTGGTGAGGAATATAATAGTTAATTCCGATTTGTTTGAAACGCCTGTTGTGGGATATGAAAATCATTCGGGAAGAACTTATATAGGCAGCTATAAGCCGCTCGGAAAGGTGTTTTTCGGTCTTGGAAATACGGGCAGGGGCGACTTTGAGGGGGTCGTTTATAAGAATATCATAGGTACTTATATACATGGTCCGCTGCTGCCGAAAAATCCGCAGGTGTGCGATTATATGCTGCTTAAAGCATTGAGGAAAAAGTATGGGGAAGATGTTGAACTTGAAAAACTCGATGATGAGATAGAACTTATGGCGAATAAGTGTATCGTTGACAGGTACAGTGAGGAAAAGAACAGAGTAGCAGAGGCTATAAAGAGGAGAATATAAGGAAGGAGATTTTGTTATGAAACTTGCAGAAGCATTACAGTTAAGAGCGGATATGAACAGGAAGATAGAACAGCTGAAAGTGCGTATTGAGTCAAATGCTCTTATACAGGAGGGTGACGAAACGGCTGAAGATGCCGGAGAACTTCTGAAAGAACTTGATGAAACCGTTGAAAGATTAAGCGAATTAATGGCGAAGATAAATGAAAGGAACTGTCAGACGATGGTCGGGGATAAGACACTGACGGAGCTTATTGCAAAGAGAGATGGTCTTACGATAAGGGTCGATGCCTACAGGAAACTTGTGAATAGGGCAAGTCAGAAGATAAACAGATATTCAAGTAAAGAGATAAGGATACTTAGCTCGGTGAATATAAAAGAGATGCAGAAAAAGGTCGATGATCTTTCGGCGGAACTCAGAAATACAAACAATAAGATACAGGAAACTAACTGGCTTACGGAATTATAAATTCCTGATTTATTTATTTTGGTTATTTCCGGGGCGAATGTCATCTCGGCAGCGGAGAATGAGGCTGCAAACATGGTAGATTCGCGGGGCAGAGTCTGTGGTTCGAATCCACATTTTTACAAATATGCCCGGACAATGCACATAAGCACTGTTTACTAATTATGATGTACTACCGTGACATTGGTCGGAAATGGGTGGGAGCGGGGAAAAATGATTTAAAAATAACCACACAGCTTTGGTCGGCGGGGTGGTTATTTTTATTTTTTGAAATATTGAGATGTTAAAGTTTTTTAATATTTTATTTTTGCAAAGAAATTTCTTATTCTTTCATTATCGCTATTGTCGATTATTTCTTCGGGAGTGCCGAAACCGAGAACATAACCCTCGTCCATAAACATTACTTTATTGGCGGCTTCTTTTGCAAAGCCTATTTCGTGCGTTACTATAAGCATTGTCATTTTTTCTTTTGAAAGATCCCGTATGACATTTAAAACTTCACCGGTAAGCTCCGGGTCAAGGGCGGAAGTCGGTTCGTCAAAGAGAAGTATTTCCGGATCGCACATAAGGGCACGGGCAATTGCAACACGCTGTTTTTGTCCGCCGGAAAGATTATTTGGCATAGCATTGAGTTTTTCTGTAAGTCCTACTTTTTTCAGTATCCGGAGCGTTTTTTCTTCCAATTCGGCTTTTGTGCCTTGTTTTTTGAGTAACGGGGCAAGCATAAGATTTTCTTTGACCGTTTTATGAGGAAAAAGATTGAAATGCTGAAATACCATACCTGTTTTTTCAAGTATTTTACGTTTTTTCTTTGCGGAAGGGTAAACGGCATTTTCGCAAAGTGCGTTTCCGTCTATATAAATATTTCCCGAGTCTATCTCTACCAAGTCGATAAGGCTTCGCAAAAAGGTGCTTTTACCGCTGCCCGAGGGACCAAGTACGGCTACTACGTCGGCTTTTTCGACATCAAGATTTATATCCTTTAAAACATCAACATTTCCGAAACTCTTTTTAAGATGTTCGACTTTTATAAGCTGTTCCATAACAGTCACTCCTTAATAAGAGAATTTTTTCTCGATTTTTTTGAATACAATTGTAAGTATATAACTCATGATAAGATAAAAGACCGCAGCTACAAGAAAAGCGGAAACATTTGTAGTCTTATTAACGATAGTCTTTGTAACTTTCAGGAGATCGGAAAGACCTATAGCTGTTATCAATGCGGTATCTTTTATAAGGATTATTGCTTCATTGGAAACAGCCGGCAAAGATATTCTGAACATCTGAGGCAAAACTATATGCGTGCGTGTCTGCATATCGGTAAGTCCGAGTACCTTGGCTGCTTCATACTGTCCTTCTTCAACGGATAAAAGACCGCCGCGGAATATTTCGGCAAAATATGCGGCATAATTTAAGATAAATGCGATCGCACCTGCCGTAAAACGATCGGTGATCGTGAGATATTCGCCTATAACGGGCAGATAGGGAAGACCGAAATAAACAAAGAAAATCTGCAAAAGCAGAGGTGTACCACGCATTATAAGTATGTAAAAGGAAATAATTTTATTTACGGTCTTATTTTTCGATGTGTATAAAAATGTCAGTATAAGCCCGAGAGGCATTGAAAAAGCTATGGTTATAAAAAATAACTTTATGGTTATAAGACAACCCTCAAGCATCTGAGGAAGCCATTGAAAAAATGTCATATATGTACTCCTGTTCTTAAAAATAGGGTACTTAAAGTACCCTATTAAACTTTATTATCAGTGCTGATAGATATCTTCACCAAACCATTTTTCCGATATTTTGGCTGCTGTGCCGTCTTCGGACATAGAATCAAGCACTGCCTGAAGTTTATTAACAAATTCCGTATTGCCTTTTTTAGCTGCAATTCCGTATAATTCATCGCCAAAATCACCGTTTTCGATAATTCTGAAATCGTTTTCATTATTTGCAAGGTAATATCTTGCAACGATCTCATCTGCGACAACTGCATCAAGACGCTCAATGTCAAGGTCTGTGAAAGCAAGGATATTTGTATCATAAGTGCTTATTTCACCGAGTTCGTCTTTTATGTCATCACCTTCTACGGCATCAAGAGCGGAAGAGCCTGCCTGAACACCGATTTTTTTGCCTTTGAGGTCATCTTTTGATTTAATAGGAGATGAATTCTTTACGATTATTATTTGTTTGTTTTTAAGATAAGGTTTTGTAAATTCCATAGCTTCGACACGTTCATCTGTCATTGTAAGACCGTTCCATATACAGTCGATATTATTGCTTTCAAGTTCAAGCTCTTTTGTGTCCCAGTCTATAGGCTGAAATTCAACTTCACAACCGAGTTTTTCGGCTGCTGCTTTTGCAAGATCTATATCAAAGCCTACTATTTCATTATTGTCATCACGAAAACCCATTGGAGGAAATTCGTCATCAAGACCTACGATGAATTTTCCGTCTATATGAGGAAGGTCGGCAGAAACAGCGTTTTCTCCGCTATTTTCGGCGGAAGTTGCAGGCTCTGACCCGGAAGATGTATTTTCTGATGCTGCTGTGCCGCAGCCGACTAATCCTGCCATAAGTGTTGCGGTTAAAATTATGCTCAATAATTTTTTCATAATAGTACTCCTTTTTAATTAAAATCTGTGTTTCCTTAATTTGAATCATGATATTATTCTATCATAACGGCAATAAAATGTAAAGTAATTAAAAAAAATAATTATAGTAAACGACAAAAGTATTTATACTTTTGCTCGTTTACTCGCGCCGGCTGCGTGCCGCAAAGCGGCTAACTACCTTGTACGCAGCCGTGTGCATACCCCGTAGGGTTATAGTAAACGACATTTTTTAATGTCGTT
>JAFUUG010000714.1 GCA_017483905.1 Bacillota bacterium | reverse complement strand
TTTGCTTCAAAATATACTGTATGCGGCTGTTTTAACTGTATCGGTATTTTCAAGCGGAAAGATAATAAAGCAAATTATGGGAGCTATTTAAGGGGGTGGTCATTAAATGTCAATCGAGGTAAGAGTACCCGAAGAAATCAAAGATTATAAGGAAAGTATCGTAGCAGGCTTATCTATAAGACAGCTATTATGCGGCGGTGTCGCTCTTTTAACAGCAGTACCGACTTTTTTACTTCTTAGGAATATAGATCAAGATTTGGCAACCTACGCAACAATGGCGGTAGTTGTTCCTGCTTTTTGCATAGGTTTTATAAAAAAGGACGGATATAATTTTGAAACATATATCAAAATTCGTATGCGTTCTTTTTTTGGTAAAAGCAAGCGAACATACGAAACAGATTTAATAAAAAATATTGTGCCTTATGAACTGGAAGAATACGCAGATATATGTGAGGAAATAAGCGAAAATATCAAGGAATACAAAAATGAGCGAGGTGATAAAAGTGTTCGGAAAAAACACAAAACCAAACGAGAAAATCGAGCAGAATATGAACTTGTCGAAGTCACAGAAAAAAGCATTAAAAGAAAAAGAAAGGCAGCGTATAAGAGCATTAAAGCAGCAACAAGAACAAATAGAACAAAGAAACAAGAAGAAAAAGAAAAAACTGAAAGCCGAAGCTGCACCGAATAGCTGTCAAGATACTATCGGCTATAAGTATATGTTTCAGAAAGGTATCTGTCAATCGGGAGATAACTTTTTCTCCAAACAGCTTAAATTTTCGGATATAAACTATTCCGTAGCACAGAGAGATGAGCAGATAGATATTTTTTCTCGTTATTGCGAGATACTCAACTACTTTGACCCCAATATCAATTTTCAGATTACAGTACATAATCGCCGAATTGATAAAGACGAATTTAAGTCGCAGATGTTCCTTAAAATGCAGAGTGACGATAAAAACGAACTTCGTAGGGAGTATAATGAAATGCTTGAAAATAAGGCACTTCAAGGACAGAACTCGATTATCAGAGAAAAATATATTACTTTCGGCATTACCGCAGAAAATTACAAGGCAGCTTATCCTGCACTAATGAGGATAGAAACCGATCTGACAGGGCATTTCAAAAATTTAGGGTGTGATGTAATGTCTTTATCAGGCGAAGAACGGCTTGAACATATCAATTCCATACTCAATCCGTCAGAGCCTTTGAAATTTGATTATGACGATCTTATCGGTACAGGTTTATCAACAAAAGATTTTATTACACCATATTTTTTTGACTTCAAACCCGATAATAAGCAGACATATTTTGAATTTGGCGATTATTACGGACAGGTATTGATGATTAAAAAATTCCCAACGGACTTATCGGATAAGCTGCTTAATGCTTTATCCGAAATTCCTTGTAATTCGACAATAAATATTCATTCTAACAGTATGGATAACTCATCGGCGATTGAAATGGTTAAAACAAAACTTGCTTTTATGGAGCAGGACAAAGCAACACGACAACAAAAATTGTTGCAGCAAGGTACAGACCCCGATATGATACCTCAACACTTGAAAAGACACCTTGAAGAAACAAATTTACTGATAGACGATATGCAAAACAAAAATCAAAGACTTTTTCAAGGTGCGATACTTGTTTTTACTTCGGCAAGAACGCTTGAAGAATTACGAGAAAATGTTGAAAAGTTAAAGGGTGTAGCGAGGTCTAACGGCTGTGAACTATCACCTATCGCTTGCGAACAAGAAGCAGGCTTAAACGCTACTTTGCCCCTTGCAAGAAACGATATAAAGATAAGAAGAACACTAACAACAGCTTCACAGGCTATTTTTATACCGTTTACCACGCAAGAGCTTTTCGACAAAAGCGGTATGTATTACGGCTTGAACGCACTATCACGAAATCTTATATTTTTTAACCGTAAAGGTTTGAAAAACCCAGCAGGCTTTGTGTTGGGAACGCCCGGCAGTGGAAAGTCGTTTGCAACAAAACGAGAACTTGTCAATATCCTGTTAAACTCTACCGATGATGAAGTCTTGGTTATTGACCCCGAATCCGAATACGGTACTCTTTGTAATAACTTTGGCGGTGAGGTCATTAAAATTTCAAACGATACAAACACATTCTTCAATCCATTAGATATTACTGTTGATTATTCGGGCGGAAATGATGATGAAGATGAAAATACCACGCTCGGCTTTAAGTCGGTATCGGAAAACCCTCTATCGTTTAAGACGGAATTTATGTTTTCATTTTTAGATGTTATCGTAACGAAAGAGTCGGGAATGGGACTTAGCGGTGCTGAAAGAACACTTGTAGACAGGACTTTAACGGAAACATACAAAAATTACTTTAAGAGCGATAAAGCGGAAATTCCTACTTTATGCGATTTTTGCAGAGAACTTGAAAAAGTGAAAGCACCCGAACTACAGAACGAGAAGAACAATCTTCTCAAAGTATTAGGCTTGTATACAACAGGTTCTTTTAATCTTTTTGCCCACAAAACTAATGTTGATGTAAACAACAAATTTATAGTCTATGACATAAAGGAATTAGGCGATCAAATTAAAACTCTCGGTATGCTTGTTATTCTCGATCAAGTGTGGAATAGAGTAACTTCAAACAGACTTATAGGAAGAAAAACTTGGATAGTTGTCGATGAAGCACACTTGCTTTTCAGCAATCCATTTTCGGCAGCCTTTTTATCTTCACTATGGAAAAGAGCGAGGAAGTACGGCGGTATCTGTACGGGCATTACTCAAAATGTCGAGGACTTATTGGAAAGCGATTTAGCAAGGAAAATGCTTTCAAATTCCGACTATATAATGATGTTAAATCAAGCAACAAGCGACAGAGTAAAACTCGGTCAGATACTCAACATTTCCGATACCCAGTTAGGCTTTGTCACAAATTCAAGTGCAGGAAAAGGTCTGCTATTCGCAGGAAACTCGGTTATTCCATTTATAGATGAATTTCCGACAGATACAAGGCTTTACAAAATGATGACAACAAAACTTGAAGAAGTTATCGGGAATGATACTCAAAAATAATTATGCTCAAGTTGAGCATAATTTCCCTACCCACAAAAAAGTGGCATTTAGTTTTTCTTTTTGCCGCTTTAACTTGTTTCAGAGGTGATTAAACTGAAAAAAGATATTATAAAAAACAATAATTCTTCGGCAAAAGACAATATCAAAAACATTGACTATACCGAAAAAATAAGGGCAAGTAAGGAAGAAATACAAAGTAAAACTGTTGAAGAAAGCCAAAAGAAAAATATTAAAACGGTTTCCTCGACTGAAAAAGCTATAAAGGAAAACGATACACCTCACATATCGGTACGAGATTTTTCGGGTAAAATCAAGTACGATAAAATCAAAAGGAATAAGGAATATAGCGAAAAAACAGATGATAAAAAGACGAGAACACATTCGGAAATAATAAAGCCGACCGATAGTACCGTTTCCGTATCGTCAAATATTCCTTATATTCCTAACAGTACCAATAGCAACATACCAAAAGAGAGAGCCGAAACAAGCAAACAACAAAAAAATAGTGCTTTCAGCTATAAGCGGTCTGCTTATAATGATATTGTAAAGGCTAAAACCAATAATGACATTATCAAAAATACTGAACACACGGGCAGCTTCAAATATAGGTCTACTTCTTGAAATGCAGATATTATAAGGAATACCGATAGCCGACAGACAGCTAATAGTTTTAGAAAATCGGAATACAAGAGGAAAAATAAGAAACGATACAATAAAACAAAAACAGCAAGGTCTGATATAGGCAAAGAAAATAATATCACCACTTCTTCAAGTAATATACCGTCCTATGAAAGTAATGCCGCTTATAAGTATGTTGAAAATAACAAAAATGATTCCGTTAAATCGGTTTCCGAAAAGGTCTATATTGATGATAAAAGACTTGAAGTCGATATTTTATCGCAAAATTACGAGAGCAGTATATCATATACAGGCAAGGACTACCTAAAAGCGAGAGATCACCCTCCGTCTGATATGCAGCGTTCAAATTTTTCCGAATTGGCACACAAGAGAACAGTTGCAGCCATAAAAGAAAATAATAAAACAACCGAAGCAAGCAATATTTCTTCTATTGCCGACATTTCCGATAACGAACAAAAGCAAGTACATTCAAGCGTTGTAAAAGACAAAAATGTATATAACGGCATTGTAAAAGAAGAAAATGCACTTGCCGAAGCCGTCAAGGAAGAAAAGAGCCATTCCGATATGGTCAAAACGGAAAGGAGCTTTGTATTGCCCGAAAAGAAAAGCATAACGGATAGTAAGCCTATTTCACAAAAGACTGCTAAAAAAGATTCAAAAAGGCAGAAGAAAAATTCCGAAAAAGTGATTGTATTTTATGGCGGTAATGCCGCAGCAAACGCAGTTGAAAGTGAAATAGATAATTCCGATGATAAAGGTCTTAAAACTCTCAAAAGCGGAACAATGGCAACTATTACTGTTGGCGAGATATTAAAACCCGAAAAGATAACAAAAGGTGTACGGAGAAGAAAAAAATTCAACAAGGATAAAACGGCACAAAATATCAAAAATTTAGGTATTAAAGCCGAATTTAGAAACCAAATGAAAGATACCTTTTTACAGGCGAATAACTCCTCGAAAAAGGCACTCAATACAGGCGGTAAAGCAATACTAAAAAGCATACGTTCTGAAATATCGGAGATCGGAGAAGATAATCTTGCATTTAAGGCAGTTGATGATGCAATAAGTACGGTCGAAACGGCTGTATCTATTGAAAAAGGAACGGTTGCGGTAGTCAATAGCGGAATTACAGCAGCAAAAGCAATAAAAAATACAAGTGTGGCTATTGTAAAAGCACCTAAAAATATATCTTCGGCAGCAAAGGTATTTAGCCGCAACATAAAGAAAATGCAAAAAGTTATGCGAATGAAAAATGCTCATAAGCTGAAACTTGCACGAAAGACTTTTCAAAACGGTGTTAGGTATGTTGCACAGGTGATTATTTCAACGGCGAAAAGTGCGGCGATAAAGATTTTTGCTTCTTTTTTTGTCATTATCATTTTGATTATTGCAATAATCGGCGGTGTTATTGCCGCTGTTTGTTCTTTTCTTTGGCAAACACCCACCGATTTAGATACCACTCAAATGGTAAAGTTGATAGCCGAATTAGACTACAACAGGCAAAAAGCCTATTTTGATAAAGGTATTACAGCAGTTGAACTCGAAAAGAAAAACGATAACGAAAAGGGAAAATATTACGGCTGTATTTATAAACTTGCGGTAAATGTTCCTGCCGAAAACGAGGAAATAATCGTAGGCGATCAGCTTGCAAGTGAGGGAGCTGTTGCAATATGTAAAGTAACTGTTAATCGAATGGACGGGTCGGGTAAAAGTCTTAAACCGACATATTCGGGATTTAATAAGACTTTTAATTCTTCTGATGAGATGTTAGAGGAATACCGTTGGACAACAGACGATTATATGAACGCTCTTGCATATCTTCAAGTCAAAAATGAAAACCTCGGTTGGTTTGAAAACCTTTTCGGATGGGCAGGAGAATATAAGCTAAAAACTTCCCTTGAAACCTTGCATAAAGCTACTTACGAACAAAATATTGTAGTTGTTGATGATAATTACGGTGAAGATAAAAAATCATATTCATTTACAAATTCAATATTTACAACATCATATTACGGTGATGATGAAACTATAAAATATATTTTCGGTCGCAAATACTCGGTCGATTATCTTATTCAAAATGATATGATTCGTTTTGATGATGATGATTTGAAAAATAAAATGGAAAAAGAAAGATATGAATACATCCGAAAATATGGTAATTTCGGTGTTGCCAATCTGAATTTTCCTCTTGCACTTGAAGATGATGAACTAATTTCCGACAGAATATCAAAGCATTTCGGAAAGCAGCTTATACTTGAATATGAGCCGCCCGAACCACCTTCAGACAGTCACGATAGAGTATACGGAAAAGTAACAGCAAAGGCTGGCTATCATTATGCTAATGATTTGCGTGCTTATGACGGTGATGAAATATATGCTCCTATTTCGGGACTATGTAAGGTCAATCAGCGTGATGAAAGAGGTTTTGAATTTGTCATATCAACGGCATATAACGGCAATACCTTTGACTTTACCAAAGAGGGATATTTGGTCAAAATCTCCTGTGCTTCGACTACATTTATACCGTCTGATACTCCTACACAAGTAAGCAAGGGGCGGCTTCTCGGAAAGGTAGCAGGGAATGTATCGGCAAATTACAAAATACCCGATTCCGAAAATGATACCGATAACGAGGATATATTCGCTGACAAGCTATTCCCTTGCTGCACCGATACGGCATATAGTAGCATAAGCGACAACGAATATGATATACCCAAACCTAATGAGGATCATTTGCACATTGAACTTTATAAATTGCCTTGCGATTTTACCGATAAGGGCGTTATAGAGAAAAATATGCTTGCACCCGAATTATTCTTCGACTACTCCAAAGAAGTCGATTGATTTCTTTTTTGCCGATATTTTAGGGAGGTGATACAATGGCAAAAGGTGTGAACAGAGAAAAGGTCTTATCATCAATGAATGATTTTGATGATAAGATTTCAAAGTACGAGGAGGAAATAAATTCTCTTGAGTATAAAAGACAAGCATTACTCGCAAGAACGGTACAAGCAGAAATGAATTTGCGAAATTGGGACATAACAAATTTCTTTTCTTTGCTTGATGAACACGATAAAAAGAAAACGGAAACAGCCGATACCGTTCCAAAAAGCAATAACGAAGCTATTAAAAATAAAGATAGCACAAACGAAGAAACGGAAATACCAAAAAAAGCATAACAGACTTTATGAGCGATACTTGAAATACAGTATCGCTTTTTTTGCGAAAGGAGAAATATATGGATAAAGAAAAAAAGGCAATAGAGCGACTTAAATCAGCGGCAGAAATGAGCGAACAATATTATGAAAAACCTTTAATTATTGCATATAGCGGAGGAAAGGACAGCGAGGTACTTCTCGAACTTGCAAAAAGAAGCGGAATAGATTTTATCGTTTCACATAATCACACAACAGCAGACGCACCTCAAACAGTATACCATATCCGCAATGTTTTTGCCGATTTGGAGAAACAAGGA
>JAFUUG010000713.1 GCA_017483905.1 Bacillota bacterium | reverse complement strand
TTATCAAGGACAAAATGGGAGATTAAACTCCCGATATCAAACAATTTTATCTTTTTAAGTTTATCTTTTTAAGGAGGATTAAAAATTATGGATAATAATTTCAGCATTGATTCACAAGCATTTGTATTAGGTTGTTCCGCAGTAGGTGCGGGTCTTGCTATGATAGCAGGTATCGGCCCCGGTATTGGTCAGGGGTTTGCGGCAGGTAAAGGCGCTGAGGCTGTAGGTCGTCAGCCTGAAGCAAGAAGTACGGTCGTTTCTACCATGCTCCTCGGTTGTGCCGTTGCAGAGTCAACAGGTATCTACGGTCTGGTAGTTGCGCTTATTCTCTTATTTGCTAACCCTCTTGTAGACCTTCTTGGAAAATGATTTGTGAGGAGAGTAATAACGAGAGGAGGGTTATTCCTTGGGAGAGATTCCATATATAACGGATTATGTTATAAAATTAGATCAGCAGTTTGTATATCAGCTTTTTATACAGCTTTTTAATACAGCTTTCCTTTGCTTTATACTTACGAAGCTTTTATATAAACCTGTAAAACAATTCCTGAAAGAACGTAAGGAAAAAATAATAAATCAGATAGATTCCGCTGCTATACAGCTTGAAGAGGCTGAAAAACTCAAGGCGGAATACGAAGCAAAATTAAAGGAAATAGACAGTGAAAGAGAAGAGATACTCTCAAGTGCAAGAAGTGCTGCAAAACAGAGAGAATCTGAAATAATTTCCGATGCAAACAAAGAAGCCAAAATCATAAAAGACAGAGCTATGCTTGATATACAGAGAGAACAGGAAAAGGCTAAAGATGAGATAAGAAAACAGATAATAGAAGTTTCCGCTCTCATGGCAAGCCGTTTCATCTCCGCTTCTATGAACGAAGAGCAGCAGAATCAGCTCCTCGGCAACGCTATTGAAGAACTGGAGGACGTTAAATGGCTCAGCTGATAGCATACAGATATGCAAATGCTTTGTTCGATTTGGCTTTGGAACAAAATAATACGGAAAAATACGGTGATGAGGTAGCGGCTATATATGAGGCAATAAAAGACGACAAGGAATTTATCGGTGTTATATCCCACCCTCAGATATCCGGAGAAGAAAAATTAAAAATATTTGAAAATGCTTTCAAGGGCAAAATTTCAGATGACATACTCGGACTTATTTCCGTTGCTGTCAAGAAAAACAGAGAAACGGATATTATCCTTATGTTGAGCGTATTCCTGGATAAGGTGAGAGAATATAAGGGAATAACGACAGCTTATGTCTATTCCGCTTCACCTATGAGCAAGGAGCAGCTTGACACAGTAAAAGAAAAATTAACAAAGAATCTCAATAAGCAGGTCGAAATAGCTGCACAGGTCGATGAAAGCCTGATAGGCGGTCTTAAAATAAAGGTAGAGGGTCATGTGATCGACGGCACTATCAAAAAGAAGATGAAAGACCTCAAAGATCAGCTTATGGAGATACGACTTGCAAAGTAAAGGAGTGTTACCCATAATGAATATCAGACCTGAAGAAATCAGTTCAGTGTTAAAAGAACAAATAAAAGGCTACACAACTAAGCTTGATGTGTCTGAAGTGGGTACGGTTATACAGGTTGGTGACGGTATCGCCAGAGTTTACGGACTTGACAATGCCATGAGCGGTGAGCTGCTCGAATTTGAAAACGGCGTTCTCGGAATGGCACAGAACCTCGAAGAGGATAACATAGGTGTCGTTCTCTTAGGTCCTGATAACGGGATCAAAGAGGGGGACAGCGTTAAGCTGACAGGTCGTGTTGCCGAAGTTCCCGTAGGAGATGCTATGATAGGAAGAGTTGTAAATGCTATCGGTCAGCCGATAGATGAAAAAGGCCCTATCATCACAGATAAGGCAAGACCTATCGAACGTGTCGCACCCGGCGTTATCACAAGAAAATCTGTAGATGTACCGCTTCAAACGGGTATCAAGGCTATCGATGCGATGGTACCTATCGGACGAGGACAGCGTGAGCTTGTTATCGGTGACAGGCAGACAGGTAAGACTGCTATCTGTATCGATACTATCATAAATCAGAAGGGTAAAGATGTTATATGTATCTATGTTGCTATAGGTCAGAAAGCATCGACTGTTGCCCGTATTGTTAAAACTCTTGAGGATTCGGGAGCAATGGATTACTCTATAGTGGTTTCCGCTACGGCAAGTGATCCGTCACCTCTTCAGTACATAGCACCATACGCAGGCTGTGCTATAGGTGAGGAATTTATGGAAAACGGAAAAGATGTACTTATAGTATATGACGATCTTTCAAAGCACGCTGTTGCATACAGAGCACTGAGCTTACTTCTCCACAGACCACCGGGACGTGAAGCATATCCGGGCGATGTTTTCTATCTCCATTCAAGACTGCTTGAGCGTTCTGCAAGACTTGACGCAAAATACGGCGGCGGCTCGATAACAGCACTTCCTATTATCGAAACACAGGCAGGCGACGTTTCGGCTTATATACCTACAAACGTTATTTCTATAACTGACGGTCAGATATATCTTGAAAGTGAAGCATTCAACTCAGGTATCAGACCTGCCATAAATGCGGGTCTTTCGGTATCCCGTGTCGGCGGTTCGGCACAGATAAAGGCTATAAAGAAGATCGCAGGTCCTATCCGTATAGAGCTTGCACAGTACAGAGAGCTTGAAAGTTTCTCTCAGTTCGGTTCAGATCTTGATAAAGACACGCTTGAAAGACTCAATCACGGTCAGAGAGTTGTTGAGATACTTAAACAGCCTCAGTACAAGACTCTTGAAGTTGAAAAAGAAGTTGTTATTCTTTATGCCGTTACAAACAAGTATCTCGATGATGTAGATCTCGATAAGATAGCAAGATTTGAAAAAGAATTCTTTGCATTTATCGAAGATAAACATAATGACATATTAAAGAATATAAGAGAGACAAAAGTCCTCAGCGAAGAGACTGAAAATGAGCTTAAAGAGGCTATTGCTGCCTTTAAGAAGGATTTTAAATAAGTAGAGAGGTGATATTATGGCATCAATGCGTGATATAAAACGCAGGATCAAAAGTGTAAAAAGCACTCAGCAGATCACCAAAGCTATGTATCTTGTAGCAAGCTCCAAGCTTACAAGAGCAAAGAGCAGACTTGCCGATACTCGTCCTTTCTTCAATGAAACAAGAAAAGTTATTGCCAATATAGTAAAAGGCGCAAAGGGGATAAGTCATCCTTATATAGAGCAGAGAGATGTAAATAATATAGGTCTTATCGTGCTTACAGGCGACAGAGGTCTTTGCGGCGGCTACAATCAGAATGTGATGAAAGCGGGGCTTAATGCCATAAAAGACAGACCCGAGGCAAAGGTGATAACAGTGGGCAGCAAGGGTCGTGAATTTTTCGGCAGACAAAAGAAAAATATCATAAACTCATATACGGGAATATCGGAAAAACCTACTTATGAAGATGCTTTGAAAATAGGCAGAGAGGTTTTGGAATTATATGCAAAGGGCGAGGTCGATGAGGTATATCTTGCATATACGCAGTTCGTTTCAACTCTTGTGAGTGAGCCGAAAGTCATAAAGATCTTACCTGTTGATGTGGAAGAATTCAAAAACGAAAGCTCGGTAGATTCAAATTCTCTTATGATGTTTGAACCAAGCGAGGAGGAAGTTCTTGAATATGTTATTCCCAAGTATGTAAATACCGTTATATTCGGTGCATTGGTGGAATCTGCCGTATGTGAACTCGGAGCGAGAATGACGGCTATGGATTCCGCATCCGAAAATGCTCAGGAAATGATCGAAAAGCTCGATCTGATGTATAACAGAGCAAGACAGGGAGCAATTACGCAGGAGATCACGGAGATCGTCGGCGGAAGCGGTATTTATAATTAATGATATTGATTATAACCCTGCATTAATTAAAAAAGGAGTGAAAACTTTGGCTGAAAAGAATGTCGGTAAGATAATTCAGATTATCGGTGCCGTATTGGATATAAAATTCTCAAGCGAGAATATGCCAGCATTATACAATGCTATTGAAATCGAGCATGAGGGCAGAACAATAGTTGCGGAAGTTGCGCAGCACCTTGGCGATGATATCGTTAAGTGTATTGCAATGAGCTCGACTGACGGTCTTAAAAGAGGAATGGAAGCAGTCGATACGGGTGCGCCTATCTCTGTGCCTGTGGGTAAATGTACTCTCGGCCGTATGTTCAATGTCGTTGGTAAGCCCATTGATGATGCTGAAGATGTAAATGCAGAAGAAAAATGGTCGATAATAAGAGAAGCTCCAAGTTTTTCGGAACAGGCAACTTCCACGGAGCTGCTTGAAACAGGTATAAAGGCTATCGACTTACTCTGCCCTTATTCAAAGGGTGGTAAGATCGGTCTTTTCGGCGGTGCCGGTGTTGGTAAGACCGTACTTATAATGGAGCTTATAAGAAATATAGCAACAGAACACGGCGGTTACTCTGTTTTCTCGGGCGTTGGTGAGCGTACAAGAGAGGGTAACGACTTGTATTATGAAATGAAGGAATCGGGCGTTATAGATAAGACGGCACTTGTGTTCGGTCAGATGAACGAGCCGCCGGGAGCGAGAATGAGAATCGCTCTTTCGGGTCTTACCATGGCTGAGTATTTCCGAGACAGAGAAAATCAGGACGTGCTTTTATTCGTGGATAACATATTCAGATTCGTTCAGGCAGGTTCCGAGGTTTCGGCACTTCTCGGACGTATGCCTTCTGCCGTTGGTTATCAGCCAACACTTGCAACAGAAGTCGGTGCATTGCAGGAGAGGATCACATCTACAAAGAATGGTTCCATTACTTCCGTTCAGGCCGTTTATGTGCCTGCCGATGACCTGACTGACCCTGCACCTGCAACAACATTTGCTCATCTCGATGCGACAACGGTTTTATCAAGATCTATAGTTGAGCTTGGTATTTACCCTGCTATCGACCCTCTTGAATCAAATTCAAGAATACTCGATCCTGCGATACTCGGTGAAGAGCATTACAATGTAGCAAGAAGCGTACAGGCGATGTTACAGAGATACAAAGAATTACAGGATATTATCTCTATCCTCGGTATGGACGAACTTTCGGAAGAGGATAAACTTACCGTAAACAGAGCAAGAAAGGTACAGAGATTCCTTTCTCAGCCATTCTTCGTAGCGGAGAAATTTACGGGCTATGACGGAAAATATGTTCCTGTAGAGGAAACTGTCAGAGGCTTTAAGGAAATACTTGAAGGAAAGCATGATGATATACCGGAGAGCTATTTTCTGAATGCAGGTACTATTGATGAAGTAGTTGCAAGAGCAAAGAAATAGTACACGAAAGGTATGTGAAAGACTATGGCAGAAAATAAGATTCGCTTGCGTATAGTTACACCTGTGAGAGAGCTTTACAATGATGAAGCGGATATGGTGATAATGCGTTCGACAAGCGGTGATATAGGTATAATGCACGGTCATCAGCCGCTTACGACTACACTTGGTTACGGCGTACTGAAAATAATGAAAGACGGCGAGGACGATGTGAAAGCGGTCGTATTTGGCGGATATGTTGATGTGCAGCCGGAGTGTATAACGATACTTTCCGATGCTGCCGAATGGCCTGATGAAATTGATGTCAAAAGGGCAGAAGAGGCTAAGGAGAGAGCGGAAAGACGACTTAACGGAAACAGAGAGGGTATTGATATACTCAGAGCAGAACTGGCACTGCGGCGTGCGCTTATACGAATCGACGAAGGAAAAAGATAAAATAAGACCCCCCTTGTGATATAGGGGGGTCTTGGGTTTTTATAGGAAGGTATTTTTAATCGTTTGTTATACTTATTTATTGTAATTTCTTTGATCAAGGCTGTCTTATAATATTGATATTATTTAATTCAGATAGTTTACTTTCATTTGTCCTTGCCAAATAATATACCTTATTTGCAACTATATCAGCAGCTCTGACCAATAATTTTGATTCCGAATTACAGTATTCCAGTTTTACCTCTTCCAGATAATTAAAAATCGGCGGATAATAAACCGAATACTCATTATTATATGTTCCATATCTGAATTCTTGTTCAAGTGCCTCATTTAATTCATAACGCCCATTTGTTGCCGTTGTGTGTTCATCGACATAAAAAAATATCCTTTTAACATCAGTACATTTAATGACACTTTTCTCCAAAAGGTCTTCAAATGCTCTTTTAACGGCAATTTTGTATACATAATCAAGGTATCGCTGCTTAGATTTTTTATTTTCAAATATTTCATTCAAAACCCTTTTTTGATTCACTATAACGGCAAATTTATAACATTTATTCAATGAACGAAATAATTTCCCCTTTTCGTTATTTGTGATCTGCGTTGCTTTCAGCTCATAATTTTTGCCGACCTTCTTTGAATACCTTATATCTTTTTCGGCTTTTGCATATAGTCTTGACCATTTTTCTTTTTCATCTGTTCCTATAATGATCAATCCGGCAAAAACAAAAATATCATTATGTATTTTATCAAAAACACCTGATTCATCAGAGTACACAAATATATTCATCATACCACTCCCAGTAAAAAAGCCACCATAAAGGTGGCCTCGTGACCGACGATATTACATATCGCTTAAACGTTAATTCGGTATCACAAGTATACAGCGTATTTCTACCTGCAATATTATTATATACAATTTATCGGAAAAAGTCAACGGATTTAAAAAATTTTTTTAAATGGTTGACTTTTCCTAATAATATTATATATTATTAGGATATTATTTTCAATAGAAATTTATAGTAAACGACATTAAAAAATGTCGTTTACTATAACCCTCCGGGGGATGCACACGACTGCGTACAAGGTAAATAGCCGCTTTGCGGCTCGCAGTCGGTGCAGGTAAACGCCCAAAGTACAAATACTTTTGTCGTTTACTATAATATATTTATAAAAGAAATTAAGTCAAAAAAGCTACAAACTGTAATATACAGTTTATGGCTTAAATCAACGATTATTTTATTTTAATATGTGATTGCAAAAGTAAACTTTTTCTATATATCGAATATATTATATTGTGTTGATTCACTGTCGTAGAAGTTTAAATTTGTGGTGTTATAGTTTAATGCAGATGTATCGCCTGCCATTGTTGATTCGGTTGCGAAGATAACAAAATCGACTGTCGGCTTTTCATATTTTTTC
>JAFUUG010000712.1 GCA_017483905.1 Bacillota bacterium | reverse complement strand
GAAGATATATCACGCATATATCCCGAAAAGATACAAACTCTTACCGAAAGAATAGCAGGTCTTGAAAAGGATATTGCTCTTGCAAAAAGCACCAAAACAGAAGAATTTTCCGAAATGACAGTAAACGGAAAACTCTACACCGATAAAAAAGAAGCTGCTGCTGCACTTCTTGAAGCCTGCCGAAGTATGCGGCTTGACCAAAAGGAAAAAGCTATCGGATCTTATCGTGGTTTTGATATGAGTGTATCATACAATAGCCATAGCTGTAATTTTGAAATAAATCTTAAAAGCAGCTTAACACATAGGGTTGAGGTCGGCAAAGACCCTCTCGGCAATCTCACACGAATAGAGAACGCTTTAGCAGGACTTGAAAAGCAGCTTGAACCAACAAAAGCAAAACTTGCCGAAAGTGAGCATAATCTTCAAGTGGCAAAAGAGGAAGTCATAAAACCTTTTCCGCAGCTTGAAGAATTGCGTGAAAAGGAAACTCGTTTAGAGGAGCTTAACCGAGAATTGTCCTCCGACGAAAAAGAAGCCGACAATCCGGTTGCGGAAAAATCGGAACAGGAATACCAAAACAATACGGAAGATATAGCAATATAAATTCCTTAATCAAGAAAATATTTTTAGGAGCAGCTTTTACAAATGTTAAGCTGCTCTATTTTTTTAGATCTAAAATAAGCCGTTCGCAAAACTAAAAACTTTACGAACGGCTTTCTTATTTTTAGAATATCACTTTTATAATTATTTGTCAATACCGAATTTTTAATGCAATATTTGAATTTGGGCGATTTAACATAGAAAATTATTAAGATAAAAAGTTTATGAAGGGAGTGATCGTAATGGCTCGTAAAGGAGAAAATATCTACAAGAGAAGTGATGGACGTTGGGAAGGCAGATACAAGTGCGGATATAAAGAAAATGGGAAACAGCGGTATAAATCAATATATGCACACTCTTATGCCGAATGTAGAGAACTTTTGCAGCAGGCAAAAATTGAGTATGAGAACAGCAAAAATAATGTTAAGGTTCATTTGACGGTAAAAGAACTTTTTAGAAAATGGCTTAAAAATGTTTCTGTAAGTGCCAAAGAATCGACTATACGCACTTATGATGTGATTATAGAAAATCATATCGTAAAATCTATGGGCGATATTCCTGTTTATAAAATTACTCTCGAACATCTTAATGAATTTGTTGAAATAAAGATGAAAAAAGGCAGGCTTGATAATAAAGGCGGACTATCGCCAAAGACAGTAAAGAACATTGTAACATTGATAAAAACAGTTTTTAGGTATGCGGAAAAATTGTATGGAATGAAAAATCCCGCTGAATTTATAACGATACCAAAAGCAGACAAGAAAGAGATCGAAGTCCTTACAGAAGATGAAATAAGAATTATAAAAAATCACTGTACCAAAAATAATGATTATTTCAAAGTTGTTTATGATTTATGTCTTTCTACAGGCATAAGGCTTGGAGAATTATGTGCTTTGCAATGCTCTGATATCGACTATGAGAACAAATTGCTGACCGTAAGGAAAACAGTACAAAGAGTAAAAAGTAACGATAAGAACGGTAAAAATAGAACAAAAGTAATTATTGATACACCTAAAAGCAACTCCTCTCTGCGTAAAATACCTTTACCGCAAAAGTTGCTTGATAGTTTAAAAAGATTTATTACCGTCAACGAAAAGAAAGCAGATGATTACATATTTTCTATAGATAAGAAGAATCCTGTTGATGTCAGAACAATACAGAAAAAATTCAATGCTGTATTGAAAAAATGCAACATAAGAAAAGTAAAATTTCATATACTCCGTCATACTTTTGCGACAAAATGGGCAAATTCAAACTTTGATATAAAGAGTTTGAGCGAAATACTCGGTCATTCGAGCATAAATATAACCCTTTCTTTGTATGTCCATCCGTCAATGGAAGCTAAGCGAAAGATTATGGATAAGATGTATTCTTCTTGATTTTAATTTTTTAAGCCGTCAAAATTTCAGTCAGGATAATTTTGTTTACAGCTAAACATCAATATTTACAGACAATGTTCATAAAGTTTTTAGTTTTACGAACAAACTTGACCTTTGGCATATACCCAATATTATATGCTAAACACAATAAAAAAATCAATGACCGTATTTATACGAAAAATGGAGATATTGTGAAGTCTGAGGAAAT
>JAFUUG010000711.1 GCA_017483905.1 Bacillota bacterium | reverse complement strand
GTGTAAGCTCCAATCAGCACACATTCCTTGTTGGTTTAGACCTTTTACAAATTCCCGAATAGTTTCGATTTGTTCTTCTCGGCTAAGCTCTTGCGGAAGTGCTACTTCAAACTCTCTCCATAGTTGAGCATTTTTTGTTTTTTCGATTTCGTGGACTGCGTTCCATAGGTTAGCTCGGTTACTATATTCAATCGGTGCATTTTCGCACAATGATATTTCCGAAAACTCAACTCCTCCTTTTCGGGTATAGTCTGAAACTATTCCTGTTTCATTGTCAATCAATTTATCTCCCGACCGATAAGCAGCAGCAGCAACAGCACTTTGTCCATTTCCACGACTGCCTATCTTAATACTACAATGATATATAGCCATTTAGTACACCGCCTTTTAGCTTTTGAAACGGTTGAGGAACGAAACCTAAACCCTCGGAGAGCGCACGACACCATATAGCTTTGCTATGTGGTGTATAAGTGCGCATTTCTGTTACTCCGCTATTGCTCCGTTCAGAAATGATTATAACAAATTTTTCTAAACAAGTCAATAATTGCTTGACAATAACTAAAAAATAAACTAAAATATTTTTCAAGGAGGTATTTTTATGATTAGAGATTTTCAAGTTCAAGCTGCCAAAGAATATTCTATGATTAAATCATTAGGAATTGATGATATTATCTATAAACCTTTTTGCTTATATGAAGATAGAAGCCCATATATTTATATTTTTTATAACTCAAAAAACGAAATTATTTATATAGGTCAAACTCAAAGTATTTCAAATCGAATGATTAAACATATCGAAGAAAGTGATTTTTGGAACGAAGTCTTTTATATAATGTATGCAGAAACACCAACCCTAAAATCTTTAACTCAATATGAAAGATATTACATACAAAAATACATACCTAAATATAACAAAATCGGTTTCAAACTCACTCCAAATTTATCTTCTAAAATGCCTACTTTGGTTTTTAATGAATATAAGGGAAAGGAAGTATTAAATTATGTCAGAAAAGAAAAGTTATATTGAACGCATTGCAGAGCTACAAGAAAAGCAAAAACAACTCAAAGCACAGGAAAGAAAGCTAAAAGCTCAATATTCCAAAGAGGAGCGAAAAAAAAGAACTAAACGGCTTATCGAGTTGGGCGGTGCTATTTGTAAAGTTTGGAATGAGGATACAGTTGAGGGCGATGCAGCTCTTGAACAGGATATTGCAAATATCATTACATTTCTGAAAACTCAAAACGAACGAGGAAATTACTTCACCAAAGCTACTAATCGCACACCAAAGCCAAAAGATGAGCCAACAAAAGAAGAAAAAACAGAAATAGCCATTTCTCCCTCAAAGTCAGATGATGATGAAATGCCTTTCTGATGATAGCAGCCTATTGAATTTATAAGGCTTTTTTGTTATACTGTTCAAGTCGGCTTCTTCCGTCAGGAAGGAGGTGTTAATCTTGGACTACATAATCGCCTTTTTAATATCTGTCGCAGCAAGTATATTAAGTTACTATATTTGCAAGTGGCTTGACAGATAAAATCGTCCGACAAAAGCACAGTAAAAAGCCCCTTACAAGTTCCGACCTTGCAAGGGGTGTTTTTGTGTGTCAGTCTTAGACCTAAACACATAATCGCCATAAGCTAATCTTATTTAGCCACTTTCATTTTACCGTACACCATATCTTTTGTCAATGCCTTTTATTTGCCCTTTTTTTTTCTTTTTTGAGCGTTTTTTTGTTTTTCCTTAGTTTTATATTCCCAATAAGCTAAAAACGATTACAGAGCTAAATATGAGCTTTTGAGAATAGGTTATTTTTATGTTGTATAAAAAAATCTATCAGTCCATCTATCGCCTTTATGATAGATAGATTGATAGATATCTTATACTTGTAAAATAGTAATTATAATAGGTGGGTCACTGTGGCACACCCCCTATGTCACTGTGGCACACCCCCCTATGTCACTGTGGCATATTGAAAAATACCAAAATACTGCGGAATTTATAGAAATAAGTTAAAAAAAATGTAAAAATTTAAGAAAATTTAGGTCACTGTGGCATATTAAAATTTTAACAAAGTTCTTGACATCAAGTTGTAAAGTATGATACTATAGTATTAGGAGGTGCTTGTTATGATAAAAAATGAAATAAAAACCGCAGATATGGTAAGATTTACAATAAGATTACCGAAAGATATTCACCACGATTTACGGATATATTGTTTTGAACAAGGAATGCCAATGCAAAAATATGTTTCGGAACTGATCAAAGCTGATATAAGCAAACAAAGAGCAAAGGAAAAGGAGAGTGAAACAAATGAATGATGTTAATGTTAAGCGTAATTACCCAAGTTTTACAGTGGTTTACAATGTTTTTTTGGATAGCGAAGATTTATTAACTGGATATGAGAAACTTGTTTTTATATTGTTACTTCGATATGGAAATAATGCGTTCCCATCAATGCGTACACTTGCAAAAAAATGCGGTATTTCACTTAGAACAGTAAATAGAGTAATAAACTCGTTAGAGGAAAAAGGCGTTTTATCAAGGGTAAATAGAAAAAATAAATTTGGTGGAGATACGTCAAATGCCTATATCTTAAAAGATTATAGCGAAATTTGGGAAAGTGGCACACAAGACGAAATGAAAAGAGCTGCTAAGAACGATATAAGCGATGAAGAGTTTGAAAAAATGGCAAGAGAAAGAGGATACATAAAAGTAAAAGAGCCTGTTCACCGCACTCCAAAGCAAGAACAAGCTCTTAAATCTAAAAATAAGTTGTCAAAATCCGATGTACCGAATTCTAATTCTAATATATCGGTTTCACAACTTGATAATATCACAAAAGTGAATAATAGTCAAGGTAAAAATAATAATGTGAATG
>JAFUUG010000066.1 GCA_017483905.1 Bacillota bacterium | reverse complement strand
TCAAAGCCGCCGCCGCTCCAAAAAGCGAACTCACTCCGGGACATACATCATATTCTGCTCCGTTTTTTTCAAGCAAATCCATCTGTTCTCTTATTGCCCCGAATACAGACGGATCGCCCGTATGAAGTCTTACGGTCTTTTTTCCCTCTCTGTCCGCTCTTACCATTTTATCCGCTATCTCTTCAAGCGTCATTTCGGCACTGTTATATATTTCGCAGTCTTTTTTTGCATATTCAAGCAGTTCCTTATTTACAAGCGAACCTGCATATATTATCACATCAGCCTCTTCTATCAGTTTTTTTCCTCTCACCGTTATCAGATCGACAGCACCCGGTCCCGCCCCGACAAAATTTATCATGTTCCTTCTCCTTCCGAAAAGCAAAATTTCCTTTATTATCACACAATTTGCCCGAAAAATCAATATTATTTATAAACTTTGATAAATTTTTTCGTGATATATTGATTTTTTATATATAAATGTGCTATCATAGATTATAATGTAAATTTATTGTAAGGAGTGAATTTATCTATGAACATCGAAGAACCGGATAATTATACAAAATGGAAACGACAGCCCTTATCGGCACTGCTTTTCTGTATAATAGGCTCACTTATAAACATAGCAGGCTCGTCGATAGCCGTTCGTTTTGATCTTCCGATATTTCTCGATTCCGCAGGTACGATACTTACAGCCGCATTCGGAGGGTATCTTCCGGGTATAGCCGTAGGTTATATTACCAATGTGATAAACGGTATATCTGACATCACAAATGCCTATTATGCGGTTATAAATATTCTTTTGGCTCTTGCGGCGGCATTTTTTGAAAGACATGGTTTTTTCAGGAATTTCTTTAAAATTCTTATTGCCGTATTTGTTTTTGCCCTTATCGGCGGTGGCATAGGTTCTATCCTCACATACTGCCTTTACGGTTTTAATTTCGGTGAGGGCATATCTGCTCCGTTTGCAATATATATACATGATAATCTTATAGAGAATGTTTTTTTTGCACAGCTTCTTGCTGACCTTTTTGTAGATTTCATAGATAAAGCAATTACTGTTACATTAGTTATCATTACAATGCGTTTAATGCCTCAGAAATTAAGACCTCTTATCCATTTCTACGGTTGGCGGCAGACACCCATAAAAGACAGTGAAGAAACACTGATAGATTCACATAAAACAAGAGGCTTATCTCTTCAGCATAAAATACTTCTGATACTTAGTATTGCGATAGTAGTTATCGCTGTATCTACAGTCGGGATGTGTTTCATACTTTTCCATAATGCTATCATAGATGAACATTCCGACACTTGCAAAAGTATTGCCTCTCTTGCCGCTACTACCATAGATGGCAATAAAGTCGATGATTATATCGGCAACGGAGAATCATCCGACGATTATCTTAAAATAAAATCACAGCTTCAGGCAATAAAAGAAAGTTCGCCGAACATAAAGTATCTTTATGTATATAAAATAGAGAAAGACGGTTGCCATGTTGTATTTGACCTTGACAGTACAGACAGTTACGGAAATATTTCCGCAGGTTCTTCTCCGGGAGATGTGATTCCATTTGACCCGTCGTTTGAACCTTATCTTGATTTACTGTTAAAAGGCGAGAACATACCGCCTATAATTTCAGATGATTCATACGGCTGGCTTCTCACCGTATATCAGCCGATATACAAT
Source organism: Bacillota bacterium (assembly GCA_017483905.1). Lineage (GTDB taxonomy): Bacteria > Bacillota > Clostridia > Lachnospirales > CAG-274 > RGIG4831. Next base: position 1,373 of record JAFUUG010000066.1, on the reverse strand, counting down.
AGCGATGGAAAATGTGCCTGCTATGCGGCAGCAGATATATCCATGCACCAGGAAACTCTTGACGAAATAAGTTTCCTTGCAAAATGTATTTCTCTTTTCTTTGCTTTCTTTATCCTTATCCTTGCGATAGGTTTGTGGCTTGCAAGATATAATGTCATACTTCCGATAAATACGATGTCGCTTGCGGCAGAAGAATTTGCATTTACTTCGGAAAACGAACGTGAAGAGAGCGTAAAGAAATTCAACGCCCTTGACATCCGTACAGGTGATGAGATAGAGCGTCTTTACAATTCCTTTGCAAAGACGATACAAGATACAAACGGCTATATCATGGATATACAGAATCAAAGCAATGTTATAAGCAAAATGCAGAACGGTCTTATAATGGTTCTTGCCGATATAGTCGAAAGCCGTGATAAATGCACAGGCGATCATATCAAGAAAACAGCCGCTTATGTAAAAATAATAATCGATCAGCTCCGCATAAACGGTGATTATACCGACGTTCTCACCGATGAATACAGAGATAACGTTGTTCATTCCGCTCCGCTTCACGATATCGGAAAAATAAAAGTACCCGACAGTATATTAAATAAGCCGGGCAAACTCACCGATGAAGAATTTGAGGTAATGAAACAGCATACCACCGCAGGAAAGGAAATAATCGAAGATGCAATAACTCTTGTTGATGAATCGGGCTATCTCACCGAAGCAAAAGATCTTGCGGCATATCACCACGAAAAATGGAACGGAAAAGGCTATCCCGAGGGACTTGCAGGCGAAGAGATCCCGCTTTCCGCAAGAATAATGGCAGTAGCCGACGTATTCGATGCACTCCTCTCAAAACGAAGTTATAAAGAACCTTTTACTTTCGAGAAAGCACTTTCCATAATCGAGGAAGGTTCGGGAACTCATTTTGAGCCTACAATAGTAAAAGCATTCGTAGATGCACAGAATGAAGTAAGAAAAATTGCCGAAATGAATATAAGTAAAGAATATCATTTCTAAATTGGCATTTCCTTTTCAGAATAAAATCATTCAAAATAAGATCATTCAAAATAAAAAAGACTTTCGACCTTTTGATCAATTTAAAGCATTGATCTGATTTCGAAAGTCTTTTTATCCCATTCACAAGTATATATTTTTCATCATGAAAAATAAAAATTGTCAAAATAATATATTCTCCATACCTTCTTGCCGTTTATTGTTCTCAGTCCGGCTATGCATTCTGATTTATCCAGATTGAAATTTTGGTTCTCTTTCGTATCCGGTGCGAATATTATTAAATATCTGCCGTCACTAAGCCTGTCATAACTTTCTATATAAAAATCAGGAGCAGCATGAACTTTAAACCAACCGCTTACAATATAATA
>JAFUUG010000710.1 GCA_017483905.1 Bacillota bacterium | reverse complement strand
TTCCCCCCTTGATCAGAGCCTATCATTTACTTTTAGATGCTATTCCTGATCAAATAAAGATAAATCGGATGTTCATCTTTTGGCACATCAAGTTCATCCATAGCTTCTTCTGCGGACATAGTTCTTTTAAACATTATTTTTTTGATATATTTAAGAGTTGTTTCACGTTCTCTCTCATCAGCTACTTGTTCCATTATAGCACACATAGCAGACACCCCTTCCTTGCTACTCTTGAAATATTCCGTTCTCTCTGCTAAAGTTTTATTATACATCTTACTTGGATCTTTACAGTTAAAATCGTGCATGAGTCTTCCAAGTTCCGTATCATTTTGAATTTTTGAATTTACATAAATGATATGCGTTTCATCATCAAATAATTTATGATCTAATTCTTTGATAGTTCTCTCAATATGATATATCGGCTTATTACCGCACAGCACGTCATCTCTTGTTATAAATATCATATATGTTTCGGGCAGATCGTTCCATAGTTCACTTTTATCAAGAGTATCACTATCCATAATGCTTATATTGAATCTTGCTCTTTTAGGTGTTGCTCTCTTTTGGTCGTTTTCAATTTCTATATCATAAAGATCGCCATCATCATCAACAGCACGAATGTCAAGCCTTATGGAGCGACCGTGTAAATTGTCTATCACATATCGTGTTTTTACATTGATGACTTTCAGTTTTTTGCCAAGAATAACTCTAAGTACCAATTCAGCGCATTCCTTATCCTCAAAAACCTTACTCATAAATGTATCGTCCATAAGTGAAAATTCCTGTATCAGCGGCTTGTATTTTGCCATTAATCCTTCATTGACATTTGCCATTAAATTCACCCGCCTTGGCTTTATTATACCACAATCGTTCAAACTCCACTTACTCAATATTCATTACCTCAGACATCGCATATACCGCATTTCTCACGCAATCATCACATTCGCATATAACTTTACCCGTATCTCTGCCTTTAAGGTCTTTGCATATCGTCGCTCCGGATTTTTCCTCAAACGATCTCAGCATATCCTTTGCCGAAGAAACAGTACCCTTGCCGTTTTTCATAAGTCCACCTATCATAACGGCTCCGTTCAAAGCTCCGCAAGTTGCCTCCATACAGCCCATTCCCGCAGCAAAGCCCGATGTTATCTCCATCAGCTTTTCATCAGACATATCCACAAGATCGCCGCAGGCAGCCGTCACCGCCTGAGCGCAGTTAAGTCCTCTGTGCTTGTATTCTACAGCTTTTTCCGCTCTCTCTGTCTTATTCATCGGTATCACCTCATTCATATACAGTATTCGCAGTTTTTACATTCACATTTTTCACACTCTTTTTTACCGATTTTTATTCCTTTTATAAAAAAACCCGCACAACTTTTTTCAGGTATCATCATACCGCTTTCATTTACCGAAACACCTATTTTATTCCCGTCCGATATATCAAAGATCAACTTTACATCTTCCGTTTTCATCGAATAATACCCCGGTGCTATACTTTCCGATATGACATCACCGCTGAATTCTCCGAGATATTCTCCGAGAATTTTTCTCCCGTAACTTATATAAGCCGTACCAAGTGCATCTGCACAGAATTTTTCAAATATATTCTCTCTCTCTCTTATTTTTCCGGCTGTCATTATATACGAAAAAAGCCCATGCGATTTTTTTATATCCGTCGGCATATCGACCTCAAAAATATTCTTGCCTATTTCAAAATATTTATCCTTTATACATTCCGAAGAAAATTCACTTATTACAGCCTTTACCTGTAATTCATCATAAACCTCCCTTGCGGTTTTCTCCGCATATTTCGTCATATCATTTTCTTCATCACCAAAATGACAAATATTTCTGAATATCCGAAACACATCTGCTTCAGTTCTCTTTTTATCGAATATAATAATTTTATCACGGATCATTTCGTTTTCTTGAGAGCATTTTTAAATTCATTCTTAAATATACTCTGCATCGTCTTTATTCCTTTTTTGTTTGCAAGGTCTTCTTTTTTCATTTTTCCGCTTGCAACAAGCTCCATTATCCTTATATATGCCTCACCGAGAGCCGTTGTAAGCACCGCCGCCGTTGCACCGCTGACAAGTCCCCCCGCAACGCTTCCGTATCCGGGTATAAGTTTAAGAAGATTCGCCGAGAGAGTTCTTCCGATAAGTGCCATCGTGCTGCTTCCCACTATAGATGATATAATAGCCGTTATCATCGCTTTATTAAGGTCTATGCCGTACACCGATGTGATAGAGGCTATCATACCGACCTGTGTTGCCATAAGCACGGGAGTATCTCCGAAAGGTATCGGCACGAATCCCTCACCGAAAGTTGCCGCTACCGTAGCCGCTACTATCTTTCTTGCCGTAGCTGATTTCATTTTTACATTCGCTCTTTGTGCATTTACAAATGCTTTTCTTGAACTTTCCGGAAGAAGCTGAAACGTTATCTCTATCAGCTTATCCCCACCGTATGCCTTTATCGGTTCTCTTGATCCGTCAAGTTCAAAATTCTCCGCAAGCACGGGAACTATCGCCGCTACATTCAGATTATACCCCTCTATCTCCTTTTTAAGTTCAAACGCTTGTTTTTTGCTGTATGCCTTTGTAAGCACTATTATAACAGGTACACTTGTAAATCCTGTATTTGAAAGTTCATCAATCCACTTTGCCTCACCGTTTTCTTCAAGTCTTGCAGACTGTGTATTCACACAGTACCATATAACATCTATATATTTATCCGGATCATTCGTTCTCAGACATTGATTTATCGTATCGTGTATTTCTTTTTTAGTTTCTTTCTGTGAATCTTTTCCCAGTTCAAGCCCCTTTGTATCATATATCCTTATCGGCACATTTTCTTTCGTAAGCAGTTTTATCCCCTTCGTAACGGGTCTGCCAATTCCTACCTCTGCCAGCTTTTCTCTGAAAACGGAATTTATCAGTGTACTTTTCCCGACACCGGTTTTACCTGTAATAATAATATTAGCATGATTCATTTCACGAATTTCCTTTTCAAGTATTTTATAGCAATCCTTTGCAAGATTTCCTATCTCAACTTTATCCATCTTAATTCATCACCTCAGTCGACCTGACCACCAAGCAATTCTATACCTTTGTCGATTCTCTTTATAGTGTCTTCTTTTCCGAGGAGTTCCGCCAGTTCGCTTGCTCCGCAAGGAGAAGTAGGTTCACCCGAAAGAGCCGTTCTCACAGGCCAGAACATCTGTCCGTTCTTTATTTCCATTTCCTTTATCTTTTCAAGCATAGCATTATAGATATTTTCGTTGTTCCACTGCGTTATATTTTTTATTACAGGTAATATCTCCGTAAGACTTTTAAGCGATATTTCCTCCGTTGTTTTCATTTTCTTATGAACATAAAGTTCCGTCGAATATTCAGGCAATTCATCAATAAAATCAACAAGTTTTGCAATATCTTCAAATGTGCCTATTCTCGTCTGAACATATCCCGCTGTTTTCTTTAAGTCAATATCATCTCTTTTTATTGCCTCTTTCAGCTTAGGAAGTGCCATTTCATAGAACTTTTCGCTGTCAAGCTTCTTTATATACTCTCCGTTCATCCATGTAAGCTTTACTATATCAAATATCGAAGGCGATTTGCTAAGTCCCTTTATATCAAAAGCCTGAACAAGCTCATCAAGAGTATATATCTCCCTGTTTTCAGACGGTGCCCAGCCAAGCAGTGCAACATAATTTATTATAGCCTCCGGAAGATAGCCTTTTTCGACAAGATCCTGAAAGGACGCATCACCGTTTCTCTTTGACAATTTTTCATGCGCATCTTTCATCACAGGCGGAACATGTATATAAGTCGGTATATCCCATCCGAAAGCCTCATATAAAAGATTATACTTAGGTGTTGACGATAAATATTCCGATCCTCTTACAACGTGTGTTATATTCATCGCATGATCATCTATGACATTAGCAAAGTTATATGTAGGCATACCGTCAGATTTAATGAGTATCTGATCTTCCATTTCGCTGTTATCGACCGTTATCTCACCGTATACCTCATCTTTGAATGTAGTAGTCCCCTCTTTTATCTTCTGTCTTATTACATACGGAACATTGTTTTTAAGGTTTTCTTCTATTTCCTCTTTTGAAAGTTT
>JAFUUG010000709.1 GCA_017483905.1 Bacillota bacterium | reverse complement strand
TATTCTTTGAAGGTCTTCTTCCGAAGTGACCCTTGTATTGAGAAATTCAACCAAAAATGAAATACCGATACTCAGCGCAAGACCGAAAATAAATCCAAACACCGTATATTTCGGAATATTCGGAGAAGTCGGCTTCTCGGGATATTCCGCATAGTCTATTACCTTTACCGAACTTGCTTCCACGAAATCCTTTATCTTATCCGGAGCTATATTTGCAATAGTATTAGCTATCTGCGTCGACTCATCCTGCGAATGAGTTGCCACCGATACCGAGAATATTTCCGTATCCTCTACCTGAGCCGTTGACACAAGCTTTGCAAGTTCATCATTGTCGTACTCAAGACCGCACACATCTATAACTTCATTTAATATCACATTGCTCTTTATTATCTGCATATATGAATTTACAAGCTTTACCGATGCACTTATATCATTGTAGTTCATGGAATCCGCCGTTACTTTTTTCGCATTGTTTACATACATCGTTATTTTCGCCGTATAAGTCGGTTTTATAACAAATGCACTTATAAGAAACGCCAGCACAGCAAAAAATACAGCCGATATACATATTATACGGACATTCTTCATCAATATGAATATAATGTCATGTATATCTATCTCTATTTCCTCCTGTTCCCGTGTCACTTCCACATTTTCTTTATCGTTCATTTTTCCGAGTGCCCCCCTTGTCTGATCAGTAAACAAAATTATGAAAAATATACAAATATAATTTTCAACATACAATTCCTATGAAATTATACTTTAAAAATAATTCTGTGTCAATACATAAATATAACTAAAATTTTTTCTCTTCATTTCGATTTTTATATAATATTATAGTAAGACGGGTCGAAAAATTACTTTTTTCTTATGTCATCTCAAAAAAATTCCTGTTTTTTTAATTTAGGTCTTTTATTTTTTCATAAAATTTGATATAATGTAAAAAATTGATTATATTTTATGCGGTCATATCCCGCAAATCACAAAGGAGGAAATATTTAATGAAAAAAAGTTTCAAAGATTATCTTAAACTCGGCATCACAGTAGCCGTCACCGCTATAATGTGCGCCATGACAGCATCGTCTGTGTTCGCTGATACGGTCACTTTCGATGAAAGTAAAGCAACACCGTTTGATTTAACCGTAAATGCCAGCAGCTATGTATCAAACAGCACATATAAATGGAAAATCATGACAAGATCTGCTGAATCCCCCAACAAAACCGGTTACAGTACTTACATATATAAGAAAAACGGTGACGAATATAAAACTATGTACACCATAAAAACCGCAGGTACTTGCTCCCCATCAGATGGAAGCCGCAGTGTATATTTCAAAGTTGATAAACCATCAAAGCTTGTTTACTCTTTCGCCAATGCAAATAACACTGACAGCAACATCATAAACTTATATACCGCAAGCGACCTTACTACAACCGACAACGGAGCATCATACACATGGGTAATGACTTATAAGCAATCTCTTGCCTCTTTAAACAATACTTCAGGTGCGGGAAAAGAAAAACAAGGTTATGTTGAACTCACACCGGGCGAATACGCTATCGGTTCCGAAACAGATTCAGGTTCATTCTGGATATACTTTCTCGGTTTAGAGCCTATCGACAGCATCACACCGACTTATAACACAGATGTAGCCTACCAAAGCAAAGATTTCGGCACAGCATCGTATTCCGCAGAACAATATGCCACATATCCAAAACTTGAGGGAAGCGGAACAAATTATTCCGTAAAGCTTGACCGTAATTTCAAAGAGGGCTGTGTTATATCGGAAGTCGGAGTTATCCTTGCAGATAACGCCTCCGCAGGATACGGAAAAGGCTATAAACTTAAATATTACTCAAAATCAGGCACGGAAGAAACGGGAACTTATAATTTTACCGTACAGACGACCGCCGCTCCTAAAAAGATACAGGCTTATATAACATACAAATTAGGTGATAATGCCGCTAAGACCGTATATTCAAATATCATACAGTAACCGATAACGGAGGTAAGTTAAATGAAAAAGATATATGAAAAAGCAGAAATAAAGATCGTAGAATTTGCATCCGAAGATATAATGGCAGCAAATTTTGTAAGTCAGGGCTATGGCAGTCTTCTGAGCAGTTACGACTTTATAGAAGATAACAGCACAACAAATATCCTCAATTACTGATGTCAAGTAAATACAGTGCTGTGAAGAAATTATGATTCAACCCTTTTTATGCAAAATTATTTTTGAATCATTCATTTTGACATTATCAGCGTCGCAGACTTAAAACCGCAGGACGGACTTTGTTCGTCCGAGGAGTGGACGAAGTCCACATACATTACAGGCTTGCAAGTGTCGCTTCAAGCGGCACGCAGACAAGACTGCAAAAAATTGACGGAAAACACAAGTTTTCCGTCAACCGGGTGTGAAAAATTATATTTTTTCACACCCGCTTTAAATTTGTTTTGAATAATCCTCATCCAATTATCATAAAAATATATAAAGTTATACACACTCGGAGATATAAAAATGTCAAAAAACAAAGATTACATTTACGGTCTGATAACAGGTATATTGGTAGTCATCCTGCTTAATTCCATTGCAAAGAACATAGGACTGATATACCGCTACAAAACAAATGCACCCTTAACATTCGACGAAAAGACAACAGAAATAAAATCCCTCATAGATAAATACTACGCAGGCGACTACACACAAGAGAACATCAACGAAGGCACTTATCATGGGATAGTCAGCGGACTCGGCGATAAATACTCAAAATATATGAGTGCAGACGAATTTGAAGAATATACGCAGGATTCAGAGGGAAGATATGTCGGTATCGGTGTAATATGTACCGTAACAAAAAATTCTCTCGTAAAAATAGTGCGTATATTTGATGATTCCCCTGCCGCAGAAGCAGGTCTGCAAATCGGTGATATAATTCTCGGTGCAGGTGATACCACATATAACGGCGAGAACTATGAAGAGCTTGTAGATGCCATAAAAGGCGAAGAAGGGACAAAAGTTCCCCTTAAAATATATCGTATCAAAGACGGTAAGACTTCTTCTCTCACCATTGATGTCGAAAGAAAAACCGTTTCTTTCCCGACAGTATATCATGAAATGCTTGATGACAAGATCGGCTACATAGATATAACAAGCTTTGACGATGTAACAAAAGAGCAGTTTTCCTCAGCACTTGAAGACTTGCAGTCGCAGGATATGGAGCGTCTTATCGTAGATCTTCGCAACAATCCCGGCGGACTTCTCACCACCGTCAGAGAAATAGCTGATAAACTCGTTGGAAAAGGCTATATCATGTATATGGAATACAAAGACGGTAAAAAAGACTATGAATATTCCGATGAAAACAAAATAGGAATACCTATCGTAATACTTGTAAACGAAAACAGTGCCTCTGCCTCCGAAGTTCTTGCAGGCTGCATAAAAGATATGAATGAGGGCATACTTGTGGGAACTACAACATACGGAAAAGGAGTTGTCCAGAATCTCTACAGGCTCAGAGATAACAGCGGAGTAAAGCTTACCATCGCAAAATATTACACTCCAAGCGGTGTCTGCATAAACGGTATCGGTATCGAGCCAAACGTCTATGTTGAAGACGATCCCGAAACTCCCGAAGATGAACAGCTTGACAAAGCAATAGAAGAAATTAAAAAAATAAATTATACTCCTTAACAAGTGTGCAAATGTTTTTGCACTCTGGTATAAACAGCGGTTTAAAAATTATTTTTTACGCTGCCTTTGACGGAAAACCCATGTTTTCCGTCAATTTTTTTACATATTTTATTACCTGACCTAATATCATTATATAAAAGGGGTGTTTCAAATGTTAAATTATTTATGGGGTGCAATGATACTTATAAGCATAGTCACAGCCGCCTTTACGGGAAAAATGGGCAGTATCACAAATGCCGCCGTTTCCTCCGCAAAGGAAGCCGTAACAGTTTGCATAACAATGCTCGGTATAATATCCATGTGGAGCGGAATAATGGAGATAGCCGAAAGATCGGGACTTATAAAAACATTATCCGAAAAAATGCGGCCTTTTCTGAATAATCTGTTTCCCGATATTCCCCCCGACCATAAAGCAATGGATTACATAGCCGCAAATGTCATCGCAAATATTCTCGGTCTTGGCTGGGCATCTACTCCTGCCGGACTTAAAGCAATGGAGCATATGCAGACCCTCAATAAAAAGAAAGATACCGCAAGCCGCTCCATGTGTATGTTTATGGTCTTTAATATGAGTTCGCTCCAGCTTATCAGTATAAATCTCATAGCATACAGAACGCAGTATAATTCAATAAATCCATCGGAAATAATAGGACCGGGGATATTCACCACCGTTGTTTCCACCGTTGTGGGCATAGTTACAGTCAAACTCATAGAAACCCTTAAAAAATGAGTTGAAAGGGGTGTGTTGAAATGAAAATAATGATAGTATTATCCGAGCTTATGATGCCTATGATATTTGTCTATATCATTGCATACGGTTATTCAAAAAAGACAGATGTGTATGATACATTCGTTATTGGTGCTCAGACAGGAGCGAAGATCGTTTTCAAGATAATGCCGACTCTTATCGGTCTTATGGTAGCCGTAGGAATGCTCCGTGAAAGTGGTGCTTTGGATATCTTCACAAAACTCCTCTCTCCCCTCACAAATATCATCGGAATACCGAAAGAAGCCGTTCCCCTCACATTTATGCGTCTTGTTTCCTCCTCCGCCTCCACAGGTATACTCCTTGATATTTTCAAAAATCACGGACCCGATTCCTATATCGGCAGATTCGTAAGCGTAATGATGAGCTGCACAGAAACGGTATTTTACACCATGAGCATATATTTCATGAGTGTCGGTATCAAAAAAACAAGATATACTCTTTTCGGTGCATTACTTTCAAATTTTGCCGGCATCATAGCAAGCCTTTGGATATGCAATTTACTTTGGACTTAATTTAAAATTTTGACTTTACACCGCAACAAAAAAAACTGTATAATATAGTAATGGAAACACCGCCTAAATGCTTTTGTCGTTTACTATAATTATACAGGGAGATGATAATATGACAAACAAAGGATTTTATATTTTTTTAAGGTCGATCAAAGCACTGTTATGTACAAATAATGCCGCTGAAGCTCAAAAACTTATTGACGATACATTGGATCTGATAGAGGGCAAAAAAGATATTAAAGAGGATTAGAACCGCATTGCAAGCGGTGCTTATAGACTTGCAGGTGTCACAGAGAAACAAGGCACACAGACAGATCTGCCGATTGACGAAAAGCCTGTTTTAGCCAAATGGTGTCGCTAAAAGCGACACCATCTTATTTTATTTTAAAATTTAACTCTGCAAATTCAGATTATACAAATAAATACAATGCAGACGCAATCTTAGAAAGAGGAAATCACCACAATCTAATATTATAGAACTTCTCTATTTGCTTTAAGCAACTATTGGGATTATAATATTCATTATCTAAATCATTCCTTAACTGTTGAGAATACTCTTCTCTTGAAATATTATCCCACTTTAATAAAACTTCCTTTACTTTAACTGCTTCGTTTTCATTGCATATGATGCATATTAAAAACAGCCAGTCTCTATCATTACAATCAATACAAACCATTTTTTTATTGTTTTTTAATGTAAAAAGATTGTTTATACTACGCATATTTCTTTCAGATATACATTTCTTTAAATCTTCGTTATTATAATGTAAATCCATAACAATAGAAACTTCTTTTAAGACATCTTCTGTGTATTCATTTGCAAGTGTAATTTCATATAAAACCATTTTCAATCATCTCTCCAAACTGATATTATTTTTATTATACATCAGTTTAGAGGTTTACACAAACTACGAAACTGCCTCATTTTATAAGCATATTTCCTATTGCATTTGATATTATACCGAAATAATTCGCATCTTCCTCAGTCCAGTTATGCAGCATTTTCTCAATATCAAACGTAACAACTCCCCTGACATTATCTTTAGTCCCTATCAGACACTGCACCGTTGAATGTATGTTGTATTCAAGCAGTCTGTTATGTATCTGCGGCACAAAGAATCCGTTTGACATAACATTATTCTCACAGAATATATTTTTCTGATTGAATCTCATCAGTGCAACTTTTTCTTTCATATAAGGAGCCGATAGCATAGGCTTTTCATAATCGCCCCATTGCTTTATTATTTCAAAATCTTTTCCCGCATATACGCTTATTCCCGTAAGGCAGTAGGCATTTATGAGATCCTGTGCAAATGTATCGAGATACTCTTCTCCCTCGGATATAAGTTTTGATATTCCATCTCTTGCTATCTCATAGCATTTTATATCTCCCGCAAATTTCTGCGTATCGAGTTTTTCAAGTTCGTCCGCATTATCGGCAGTAAGTTCTCCGTGTAAAGCCTCTTTATATATTATGTATCTCTTCTTGCCCTTCTTCTTCGCTATGTATACAGCTCTGTCGGCTTTTTTGAATAATATATCGTAGTCGGTACTGTTTCTCGGATATTCAGATATCCCCATAGATACGGAAAGATTAAATCCTTCAAGTTTATCCCTGTAGCTGTTTTCAACATTCGTAAGAATTGACCCCAGCACCGACCTCAGATCGCCCTCCTGTCCGAGATTATAAAGCACCGCAAAGAATTCATCTCCGCCGAATCTTCCGACATATCCTTTATTTCCCACCACGGTTTTTAATATACTTGCTATCTTCTTTATTACTTCATCGCCGAACATATGACCGTAATTATCATTTACCATCTTGAAATTATCAAGGTCTATCATAACAAAAAATACCTGTTCATATTTCTTGTTCTCGACCGAATCCCTTGCCTCTTTCAGTACCGCTTTTTTATTCAGAAGACCCGTCATCATATCGAGGTCGCTTATTCTTGCAGTATTAAGGTCAAAACTGTCCGTAAGCGGATCGATATTTTTTATATATCCCACCGAAAGTATCTTATCCTCATTCAAAACAAGCATTCCGCCGTTTACAAATATACTTTCATCATCATCGCTGAAAGGATTTTTTTCAAATACATAATTGTAGAATTTATCATTTATTTTAAGGGAATCGCAGAAAGCATAAAGCACCATTTTATCTTTTTCCGACATATTCTTTGTGTACTTATCCCTCTGCAATTCATCAAGAGTACACCGCACAAGTGTTTCCTTTATATCATATCTCAGATTATATACCGTAAGTATCCCGCTCTGTGCATCATACTCAAAGAACATTTTTCCGAATTCCTGAAGAATATTTGCATATTCGGCTGATTTTAGTTCGAGTTCGTCCAGATACTTATGAAGATTTTTAAGGTCTATCAATTCAAGGTAATAATTCTGTGAACCTGTTATTTTTGATACCCTTATGGAAACATCTCTGTTATCCCCGTCAACTCTTCTCATTTTCGCAGTAACAGTCACATAGCCCTCATCATCTATGTTCTTCATCGCCTCTTTTAATTTATTTCCGTCTTCCTCATTCATAATATTATACAAACACTGGTGTGCGTCATGTATCCCGAGAAATTGCCTGAAATTCACTTTTGCGGAAAAAAAGATCATATCCTTATCGATCACAGCACCGGCTTTCGTAATATCAATTTTAGTTGGTACATATTCGCTCAGATAAATCGTAATCACTCCCTAACACATAACATTTTTATGCAGCATTTTCGTTAAAAGTTTTTTTACAGTAAACGACAAAATTCCTTGTACTTTAGGCATTTACTATGTATCATCTGCAAATACTATCCGATTAAATTATAACATAGATTTCTAAATACTTCAATATAAAATCAACAATTTTATCTTCAAAACAAGTAAACATTTTGTGAACAAAATCAATTTTCGTTTATCAGCATCTCATATGTCACACCGTATTTTTCCGCAATATCCCTTGCATACGACATCCCCTCAGGTTCTGCCTCTTCTATCTTGAACGATCTCTTTCCTTCTTCGCTTTTCACTATTATGGAAGAAGCCATCACATCATATCCCTCACCATTAAGTTCATTCACATCTGCCGCCAGTTTATGCATATGAGTATTGTATATCGTTCTCACTTGTTTTTTAAGCAGTGCTTTCACCGAATCCTTTGCGATATAATACCCCTCTTCAAAAGAAGTCGTTGAAAATGTTTCATTCAGAAGTACAAGACTGTTCCTTGTCACATTCGTATATATATCTTTGAATCTTACGCACTCTTCCCCCAGCCTGCCAAGATCCATCGTCTTATCCTCATCGGCAGGAAAATGAGTATATATGCAGTCAACAGGCTTATATTCAAAACTTTCCGCCGGTACGAATATTCCTCCCTGTGCAAGTGCAAACATCATTCCCACCGCCTGAGTTATTGTAGTTTTGCCGCCCCTGTTAGCTCCGGTAAGTATATACACCGTATGCTCCCTGTCAAAAACAAGGTCATTGTAAATTATCTCATCTTTGCTCTCTTTTCCAAGTGCAAGTTTAAGATTGTATATCCCCTTTGCATTCATCATCTTATCGCCGCCGACAGTTTCCGCCTCACAGAAAGGAAATCCCTTTTCCGTATTTTTTTCGATAAACTCCGCAAATTTTATATAGTAAAGAAATTCGGGTATTATCTTTGATATACTCATTATCGAAATATCCGAATATTTTGCCATCACTTCCCTGAGCCGTCTTATTATCGTATCAAGTATCTTATTTGCCACATTTTCAAGATAGAATGTTGAATTTTTCACATCGTCCCCCTCTGCCACATTTGCAATCGTTGTCCTTATCCTCCTGTCAAGAAACGGTGCGTCCTGCGTTGCGTAGAATTCTGCATTTCTCTTTATATGCCCTATCACGCCTCCCGCCTCATCTTCAGGCTGATGATAGTGCATATCACCTTTCCATTCGCTCTCTTCCCTAAGTTTGTTTTTCGCCGTTATCGCATCTGCAAAATTACTGAGTATACCCGATTTTTTAAAAGGCTTCTTATTTATCGACACAAGCCCCAGACTTGTAGCCTCAAATCTTTCATTCAGATTTATACCCACCGTAATACTTTTTATATCGTTCGTCTTGATCTTCAGCTTCGATATATCTTCTTTCATTTGTGCAAAGCAGGAATCCTCATATATCTCATTTATAAAATCTCTGAGATCTTTAAGCCCCTGTGATCTTATCTGTGCATCACTCAGACATTCTCTCATCGCCTCAACACATTCGATATAATCGTCTATCTCATACAGCCTGTGCAGAAGTCCCCATATACCAAGCCTTTCATTTGATTTTCTTTTAGCCGTTCCGAAATCTTTCAGAAATTCTATCCTTTCAAAAAGTTCCGTCATCTGTTTCCTTATATACGGAAGTTCCAGAATATCCACAAACACCTTTTGTCTGTACTTTGCTACACGTTCATCATTTGTCATATTGGAGATAATA
>JAFUUG010000708.1 GCA_017483905.1 Bacillota bacterium | reverse complement strand
TCACGCTTGATGTTCATGTGTATCTCCATAGCCCAGCTTCTTCTTGCATATTCGGAGCCAAGGAAGAGCATAAGTGCTGTTCTGTACTTGTCGCAATCTGCCTTAGCAGGAACAATACCGTTAAGAGCCGATTTAAAGATGTTTTCGATCTCGTCATCCGTTGCTTCTGCACATGGGACATAAGTGAAAGCATGGTCTGATGCGCAGCAGCCCATTTCTTCAAAGAGATCCATTCTTTCTTTAAGAACAGCCTTTAATTCAGCAAAGCTCTTTATTTCCTTTCCTGCTGCATTACCGAGAGTCTTGATATAATCAGCAAAAGTCTTAACATCGATATTAAGAGCCTTATCAGGTCTGAAAGCAGGATAAACTTTGAATGTGATAGATGGATCTGCCTGAATTTTTTTATGCCATTCGAGAGTATCGGCAGGATCATCCGTAGTGTTTATGATTTTTACATTTGAACGCTTGATAAGCTCCTGTACTTTAAATTCAGGCTTTGCAAGAAGTTCGTTTATCTTATTGTAGATCTCTTCTGCCGTATCTTTTCTTAAAGGTGTATTGATACCGAAAAATCTCTGAAGTTCAAGATGAGTCCAGTGATAAAGAGGGTTTCCGATAGCATACTGGATAGTTTCTGCCCAATAAGTGAATTTTTCAAGACTTGTACATTCTTTTCCCGTGATATATTTTTCAGGGATACCGCATGAACGCATTGCTCTCCACTTATAGTGGTCACCGCCGAGCCATACTTCCGTAATATCCGAGAAATTTTTGTTTTCATATATTTCCTTTGGACTTAAATGGCAATGGAAATCGAAGATAGGCTCTGCTTTTGCATAGTCATGGAATAATTTTTTAGCTGTTTCGTTCTTTAAAAGGAAATCTTCATCAATAAATTTTTTCATTTTGTATTCCTCCGTAATATTAAAGTGTAACACCGTTTTTAAATATAGCGATTTCTCTGTAATCGTTGATCTCATTCTTTGTCTTTATTCTGTCAGAAGCAACATCAAGGATATATTTGAAAAATTCCTCGGCATAGGAATCCATTTCCTTATCAATTATAAGTCTGCCTGCATTCCAGTCGATCCAGTTAGGCTTTCTTGTTGCGAGGTCGTCATTTGTAGCGATCTTGACCGTAGGAACAGGAGAGCCTACAGGAGTTCCTCGTCCCGTTGTAAAGAGGATAAGATGACAGCCGCTTGCCATCATACCGCTGATAGCAACGATATCATTTCCCGGTCCCTGAAGAAGGCTAAGTCCGTCCGCAACGGCTTTTTCACCGTAAAGAAGAACACCCTTGACATCGGAAGTTCCGCCTTTCTGTGTACAGCCGAGAGATTTATCTTCAAGTGTTGTTATACCGCCTTTTTTATTTCCGGGTGATGGATTTTCTCCGACAGGTTCACCGTGACTTATAAAATATTCCTTGAAATTGTTTACAAGGTCAACAGTCTTATCGAAAAGTTCTTTATTTTCGCATCTGTCCATAAGAATAGTTTCCGCACCGAACATTTCCGGAACTTCGGAAAGAACGGTTTTGCCGCCGTTAGCAACCATTATATCCGATATTCTGCCGACAAGAGGATTTGCGGTGATACCGCTTAAACCGTCTGAACCGCCGCACTTCAAGCCGATAACAAGTTTGCTTGCAGGCACTTCCTCCTGCTTAAACTGACAGGCATAGTCTACTAATTCGCCGATAACATCAACAGCCTCGGCAACTTCGTCATTATGTTCCTGACAGATAAAGAATTTCACTCTTTCCTCGTCATAATCGCCGAGAATCTTCTTGAATTCATTTACGTTGTTGTTTTCACAGCCCAGACTGAGAACGAGAACACCTGCTGCATTTGGGTGTCTTACCATGCCTGCAAGGAGTTTCTGTGTATTTTCATGGTCTTCCCCAAGCTGCGAACAACCGTATGGATGAACGAAATTGTAGATCCCGTCTACCTTATCGCCGTATTTTTCCATAGCCTTTTTAACGATAGCATTTGAAACGCCGTTTACGCAGCCGACTGTATTAACGACCCATATCTCATTTCTGATACCGACATCGCCGTTTTTACGGACATAACCCATGAATGTTTCATTTCTTGTAACAGGTATAGGGTTAAGTTTAGGATTATATGTATATTCAAGAGTAGAGCTGAGATTTGTCTTTACATTGTGGGAATGTACCCATTCACCCGGCTTTATATCAGTCGTGGCATGACCGATAGGGTATCCGTATTTGATGATATTCTGATCCTTTGGAATATCCGCAAGTGCCATTTTATGACCTCTTGCAATATCTTCTGCGGCAGTCACGTTCATTATGACTTCGCCTTTTTTTATGTCGTCGATAGCTACCACAACATTGTCATTTGGATGTATTTTAATATATTTCTCCATAAGATGCCTCCGTAATAATAGGGGTATCCCCGACAATAACAGGTATTATCGGGGAGAATGATTGTATCAATTATAGCTTGAATTTATTATTTCAATAAGTCTGCAATAACATTCTTGATATCGCCGTTGAGGATATTGTAGAGATGATCCGCAACAACATCAGGGAAGTTTCCAAGTTCTGCATTAAGGTCTGCACCAAGCCAGAAATCCTTGTTTCCGCAAGCTTTCTTAACAAGCTGTGCGATCTGTGTCTTATCGGAAGTATCAACGCCTGTCCATGCATCTTTATAAAATTCGAGAACTTCTTTACTGTCTTTGATGAAATATTCTTCATCGCCTCTCTTGCCTACAAGAACAGGAACTTTCATAGCATCACCGATCTCACGGATCTCAGTTGCTCTGTAGAAAGCAAGATATGCAGCAAATGAGAAAGTAAGGATCTTAGGAAGTTCTTTTTTCTGTGCATAGTATTCCTGAATGGTGTGAAGTACACGAGCCTCAAATTTAGATGTTGAATTGAGTGAAATATCAAGAAGTTTATGATCTATAAATGGGTTCTTGAATCTGTCAAATACCGCATCCGCAAAGCCTTTAAGATCGTCGTGAGTAAGTTCTTCGCTTGTTATTGCAGGGATAATTTCATTATCAAGTGCTTTTGCAAGATAATCATAGAACAGATCATCATTCATAACATCACGAACGATGTCATAGCCTGCAAGGTACGCACCAAGTACGGAACAAGTATGTGCGCCGTTCAATATTCTTACTTTTCTCTTCTTATATGGTTTTACATCAGGAGTGAAGATAACTTTAAGACCGCATTTATCGAAAGGAAGCTCGTTTGCAAGCTCAGCAGGTCCTTCTATTACCCATGTGTGGAATATTTCGGATGTATCTATTGCATTATCCTCATAGCCGAACTGTTCACAAAGTGCCTTTGCTTCGTTTCTCGGATATCCCGTAACGATACGGTCAACAAGAGTAGAAGTGAAGATACAAGCTGTTTCTACCCAGTCAACGAATGCTGCTTCAAGATTCCAGTCCTTAGCGTACTGAAGAACATATTTCTTTAATGTCTTACCGTTATCATCAATAAGTTCACATGGAATGAAAACAAGTCCTTTTGACTTATCTCCGTTAAATGCTTTGAATCTCTTATAAAGGAAGTTTGTTACCTTGGCAGGGAATTTATTCTGTGGCTTATCATCTACCATAGGCTCTGCCTCGTATGTAATACCTGCCTCTGTGGTATTGGAAACAACAAATCTTAATTCCGGATTTTCCGCACAGGCATTGTAAACCGAAAGATCTACATAAGGATTGATACATCTTGAGCATGAAGTGATAAGACGTTTATTAACAGCTTCCTTGCCGTCTTCCTGTCCTCTTGCGATAAGAGTATAAAGACCGTCCTGTTCATTCAGGAAGTTTCTGAGCATATCACCGCCCGGAATTGGCTGGATAAGAGTAATACTGCCGCCGAATTTGCCGTTTTCGTTCAATACATCAAACATATAATCGACAAATGCACGAAGGAAATTGCCCTCACCGAACTGTATCACCTTTTCGGGATAAGTTTCTTTAGAGCCGATGTTTAAATCATCGTTGAATTTGAATCCGTTTGTTAAAAGACTTCTGTTTAATTTTTCCATTGAAACTACTCCTTTTATATAAATTTTGGAATAATGCAATACACATGAAAGTGTATTTCCATGTCCGACAATTATGTCGAACAAGCCTAATATAATGTTACAACAAATCAAGCGAAAAATCAATAGTTTTATTTCAGTTTTATTTCAAGATTGAAAAAATTTTGAAATATTAGCAATTTTTTTGTAATTTTTTGGAAAATA
>JAFUUG010000707.1 GCA_017483905.1 Bacillota bacterium | reverse complement strand
CAGCCAACAGATAGACAAGAAAAAGAAACTGCTTAAAAATGTTCGCCACGGGATAAATCTAATTTTTGAGTATTTAATGTATAAGAAGGTTCACCGCTTTTTCGGTTGTAAGCCTTGATATATACAGGAATACATACAAAAGAAGCGAGATTATGATATTCGGACGGGGAATAATCATCCACATAGAACTTGCGGCCATAGCCATCTTGAACTGTATATGTTACGATTTCAGTTGTTGGATTGTCATGAGGTACCATTCGGCGTGTTCTGTCTATGATTACTCCTGAAAGAGAAAGAGCATGTTTTGTAGTATTTATTACGGTTTTTTGATTATTATTGTGTTGATTCATTGATTTATCCTCATTGAAATTCTCTTTTTGTAATTCGTCATACATTTGTTTGTAAGTAACATGTCGATCAAGGAAATCCTTAAGTAATCCGAAAAACTTCTTTCCAAGACCACGATATGAATTTAATGAGCATGTAATATATGCAGTTGCAAGATCTACAGTTGTTGCTATATTGTTCTCTTTAAGAATGCGAATGTATAGCTTGAAATCATGATTGATAAGCACAAGATCTTCGATAGGGATATTAAATACATCGATATTTCGGATGGAACGATAATTATCGTATATAAATTCTGTGCCGGTTTTCATCATATAGAACATAGCAACGGACAGCTTTCGGGCAACGGCGTTGGCAGCTTTCTTTTTCTTGCCTGTCTGTTGTTGAAGATTATATCCCCATATACCAAACATTTCATTGTGATGGTATATTAGACGATGGGCACTCATGTTTAATGCTTTATGTAATGACTTGCATCCGCCACGAACAGTTGTACTCGTTACTTTGCCGGCACTTATTTTAAGACTTGGGTCAAGTCCGCAATAGGCAGATAGTGCTTTTGCATTACGGAAACGCCGTGGTGTTATTACTCTTGCAAGCCAAATGACAGCAGTTAATTCACCGATTTGTGGTGCAGTTGATAAAATCCGTATTATTTCGTCACCGGGTAAAGTTCCGGAATCGGTTTCCCATTCCATAGAACGAGCTTTTTCGAAGATTTTTATTTTGCATTCTTCGGCTTGTGCTATAAGTTTATCGTATTTTTCGTATTCTGAACGAAAAACAGAACGAACTTCAGCCGGAATGGGAACGGGACATAAACCATCGATTGCAGTAGGTTGATCGGATATTTGATTTTCGATGATAGAACGTATATGCAGATCTTTGACAACGCTTCCGTTACGTCCGATGGTAAGTCCAAATCGAGTAATGATGTTGTTGATACGATTTCCTGCAACCGTTGCATCATGTATACATCTGTCACGCTGAGCAATCATCACACGAAGGGTTTTGATATCTCCACTTGGAATATAGCATTCACTATAGATATTGATTTGGTCGTGAAGAGCAAGAAGTCGACTGTCAAGAACATCGGTTTTACGTTTTGTAGCTCCTGCAATAGTTGGGTTGATGATAGTTGGATTACCACCCCATGCCATACAAACAGGCATATGATAATTAGCGGTTGATTCGAGAAGATAATGTAACGGTTCAGAAAGATTCGGAACAGGTGTTGCCTTGGTTTTAAGTATATTAATGCACCAATCTCGTGCGGCAACAAGATCATCCCAATTAGTTGCAAAATGAGCTTGAGCTTTTTGTATCGCTGAACCGGTTCGATAACGAATGCATACTTCAATGAATTTTGAATGACAATCGATGCCAATGCCATATTCTTTGATGTATTCGATATCATCGTTGTCATTGAGATTATTGAAGTCTTCAATAATAGTATCAGGATTACGAATGAAATCGGATAAACTTATAGATTTGTTTTGTTGCATAGTAAATGAAAAACTCCTTTCTTTGTAAAGATGAGATGTATTGGATGGAAAGCAAAAT
>JAFUUG010000065.1 GCA_017483905.1 Bacillota bacterium | reverse complement strand
GGATACATATCAGAGATAAAGAAACGGATGTGAATATACCGCTTCCGGGAAAACACATGATTTATAACAGTCTTGCGGCGGCTTCTGTAGGAGATAAGCTGGGGCTTACGACAGAAGAGATAAAAAGAGGAATAGAAAAATTCAGACCGTCAAAAATGAGAATGGATATAATAAAAAATAAGGATATCACTATAATAAATGATGTATACAATGCAAATCCCAATTCAATGAAGGCCGGAATAGATGTTGTTGCAGGCTGTGACGGCGGCAAATGCTGTATTATGGGTGATATGCTTGAACTTGGAGAAAAGAGTGCGGATATGCACAGAGAAGTCGGAGAATACGCAGCAAAGAAAGGTATTGACAGGATAATCTGCATAGGTGAGATATCAAAGAATATGTATGAGGGTGCAAAAGAAGCAAAAAACGAAGATCAGCAGATATTCTATTTTGAGAAGAAAGAGGATTTTCTCGATAAGTATAAGGATATTGTCCGAAAGGGCGATACTGTATTGATAAAGGCTTCAAGAGGAATGAGATTTGAAAAAATAACGGAAAAGATAAACGAATCGTGAGAGGGTGGATATGGTGCAATATGATTTTTATACGGCGATATATGGAGTATTGATCGCTTTTGTGCTTGATGTTATATTATGTCCTGTTGTTATACCGTTTCTCAGAAAACTTAAATTCGGGCAGACTGTAAGAGATGACGGTCCCGAAAGCCATTTAGTGAAAAACGGTACACCTACTATGGGCGGGATAATGATACTTGCAAGTTTTCTGATAGGTTCGCTCTTTTTTGTAAAGGACAATTATGACGGAATGATGGTCATATTTGTTACGATGGGATATGGTCTGATAGGTTTTATAGATGATTATATCAAGGTAGTTAAAAAAAGGTCGCTGGGACTTCGGGCATATCAGAAGATAATAGGGCAGCTTATAATCACAGGTGTTTTTCTCTATTATATATATTTTCATTCAAATATAGGTACGGATATGTATATTCCGTTTGGCGGAGGATACAGCATAAATACAGGCATATTCTATATACCGCTGTTTTTCTTTATAATGGTTGGTACGGTAAACAGCGTAAATCTGACGGACGGACTTGACGGGCTTGCAAGCGGGGTAACGGTACTTGTGAGTGTGTTCTTTATATTTGCGGCACAGAGATTTTCGAGCGGAATAGTTCCGATAGCAGGTGTTGCAGTAGGTTCGCTGCTTGGATTTCTGTTATTTAATTCATATCCCGCAAAGGTATTTATGGGTGATACGGGTTCGCTTGCACTGGGCGGATTTATAGCAAGTGTGGCGGTATTGCTTAAAATGCCGTTTTTCCTTGTTATAGTGGGAATAATATATGTGCTTGAAACTTTATCGGTAATAATACAGGTCGGATATTTCAAGATAAGCGGAGGAAAAAGAATATTCAAGATGGCACCGCTTCATCATCATTTTGAAAAGTGCGGCTGGAGTGAAACAAAAGTCGTTACGTTATTTTATATAGTGACGGCGATAGGTTGTCTGATAGGGTTTTTGGCATTCAGAGGAATATGATGATATATGTTCGAAAGGAAAATAAAATGAAAACAAATATTTATAACGGTAAGAAAATAATTATATCGGGAATGGCAAGGAGCGGTATATCGGCGGCTAAATTACTTAAAAAATTTGGCGCTGACGTGACTGTTCAAGATGCAAAAGAAAGGGAAAAACTTAAAAGTGAGGCGGAAAAACTGGAAAAAGAAGGGATAAAGACATACCTTGGAAAAAATCCCGATGATATAATATCGGATTTTGATATTCTGGTAATGAGCCCCGGAGTTCCATGCGACCTTGATTTTGTAAAAAAAGCAAGAGAAGCAGGAGTTGAAGTTACAGGAGAGATAGAAGTCGCATCATCGGTATGTGACAGTCCGATAATCGGGATAACGGGAACAAACGGAAAGACAACAACGACTGCACTGACGGGCGAGATAGTAAAGAATTATAAAGAGAAAAGCGAAGTGGTGGGAAATATCGGAACACCGTTTTGCGATAAGGCGGCTCTGACGGATAAGGATAGTTTTATTGTGGCGGAGCTATCAAGTTTTCAGCTTGAAACTATACATAAATTCAGACCTGTTATAAGTGCCGTTTTAAATATAACACCGGATCATCTGAACAGGCATAAAACCATAGAAAATTATATTGCCGCAAAGGAAAGAGTATTTGAAAATCAGACAGATGAGGATTACCTTATACTCAATTACGATGATGAGGCTTGTCGTGATATGAAAAACAGGGCAAGGGCAAAAGTATTTATGTTCTCAAGGAAAGAAAAGGTCGAGGGTGTATATGCAGATGATACGTCTATATATATAAATATGCTTGGAATAAATGAGAAGCTTGTGGATATAGATGATATGAATATAATAGGAACACATAATACGGAAAATGCTATGGCAGCTGTGGCTATGGCTCTGTGTGCGAAAGTTCCCGTTGAGATAATAAGAAAGACCCTTAAAGAATTCAAAGCAGTTGAACACAGGATTGAATTTGTAAAAACGGTTAACGGTGTCGATTATTACAATGATTCAAAGGGAACAAATCCCGATGCTGCGATAAAAGCTATAGAAGCTATGAAAAAACCTATAGTGCTTATCGGCGGCGGATATGACAAAGGCTCGGATTTTACGGAGTGGATCGAAAAATTCGAGGGAAAAGTAAAAAAACTTATAGTGATAGGTGCTGTTACGGAAAAAATCGAAAAGACCTGCGACAAACTCGGATTTAAAAATTACGAAAGAGCGGAAAGCTTTGAAGATGCTATAGATAAATGTTATTCTTATGCACAAAGCGGAGATTGTGTACTTCTCTCGCCTGCGTGTGCAAGTTG
>JAFUUG010000706.1 GCA_017483905.1 Bacillota bacterium | reverse complement strand
TAAATTTATCGTAATCACATCAAGTATGGCATAAAGACATACTCTTTTTATAAATTGCGGATCTTTTTTAATAAACATTACAGTTCACTCGCCTCATTAACTGCAAAACCGCAGCCAAGCATAACCCAGAATATCGGAGCAACGGAAACAACACTGTCTGTTGATAATCCCGAAATAAGATAAGCTGTTACTCCGCAGAAAAATGCAAGACTGTATGCTATATTTTCTTTTTTTACAACTGCTTTCAGTGTTGAAACACAATATAAACCAATTATTGCCAGAAATACAAGCAGTGACAGAATACCCGTCTGTATGGCAGTCTGCAAATAAATGCTGTGCGGTTTATCTATCATTACATAAGGGTTTCCGAAATATCTTGTCTTTCCTATAATATCATCCTGAGGAAACTCAAGTGCAAATGTATCCGGTCCCGAACCTATGATCATATTGTCAAACGCTACAGGTATACTTCTTGACCATATATATCCTCTTCCCGTTCCCAGAAGCTCTCTTCCCTCAAATCCTATTGACGGTATCTCTTCCGACAGATCGAGAAGCTCCCCTTTTTTCTTCAGCGGAACAAATTTCCCGTCAATATATTTAAACATAAATGTTATTCCGTTTGAACTGAATACCACCTTATCGTCATAGCACTGCAAAGTAGGATTTGCCGAATTTACTATATCATAACTGTAAGATGTGCCGTTTTTCCCCTCTATCTTGCTCTCGCTTGTCGGTGTAAGCACCTTTCCGTCATATCCCGTAACAGAAAACTTATCACCGTCCTTTTTGAGTTTAAGTTCTCCGTCAACAGTTGTCAGCGTTATCTGTTCATCTTCTATTTTAAGGTCTTTATAATAGTAAGAACTCCTCTGCTCCATAGGATTCATCACAACATAAGCTACATCATGCAGTCTTTCCTTTATTGTAGGATTAAATATAAATATTCCCGCAAAAATAACAATAAAAGCAGCTATCCCCGCAAAATGTACAGGCTTTAGTTCCTTATACCTTTTGTTTTTGATAAACGAGATCATAAATAATACGATACCCGCAAATACAGCCGCCGCAAAACCTATAAAGCTGCCCGAAGAATCACTTCCCACAAGTGTGATAAACGTGATCACCGAAAAAAACATCGAAAGATACTTAAATACATTCTTTACCGGAAGAAAAACAGCAAGCATAATAAATATCATAAACATCATCGCAGAATACATACCTGCACAATTGGGGTTATATAATGTCGAAAAAACATTGTCAAACATTATATTGAAATTTTTTATCTTGTCATAATAATCCCCTAAAATGAGTTTCTGCCCGATCTGTGTTGCAAAGAAATCTTTCCCGAAAAACTGAAAGAAGCCTATTCCACCTACTACCACAGCCGAAATACCAAGTCCCGTAAGAATAAAACGCAGCGTAAAATTATCCGTCACAAATCTTTTTGCACAGACCATAAATACAATGTAGCTGAGCAATACCCACATTCCCTCATATCTTTCGCTTATTCCGAAAAACGGTATATGCGAATATTCCGAAGCAAATGTCGATATAATGATACACAAAACAAAAACAGTCACCAGTATAAAAAACGGTGATTTATAATTTATCTTATTCGGATTTTCTTCAAGAATTATCTCCATAACAGCCGATATAAGAAGTATAACTCCCGCTATCATAATCAAATTGCTCTTATAGTATGAAAAAATATCGTTGAATGTAGAATTTGAGCGAAGAAACAAAAGCTCCGCACTTGAAACATCTACGATCTTAAACCGTACTATCGCAGGTATTATACCTATAATAAAAGCAAGAACCGCCCCTCTGAAATAATCTGTAAATGTTCTTTCCTTAATTTTTTCGTTTATTTTTTTGGAGGACTGCATCCGATCCACTCCTTATTATCAAAGTCCAAAAAATATTGTATCACATATTCTCCGATTATACAAGTTTTATTATCAGAGGAATAAGCCCTATTATAAATCCAAGTATTCCGCCCATGACCGTAATTAGATTAAGCTCCTTTTTCACTATAGACAGTATTATTTTTTCAAGCAGTTCCATATCAAATCCGTTTATCTGATTTTCGACTATCTCCTCTATATTTATATTCTTTACGGCCATATCACAGAGTTTATCTATAATTATCCCCGTAAATGTATCAATAAATGCAGGATTTAGGTCAAAAAACGCAAGTGGCTTTATTTCTGCTATATTTGACAAAAACACATCTGCCATCATATCAATATTTTGCATATAGTGCTTGTACAGAAATTCACCTGTCTTTTGCCTGAATTCATCGCTTTTATAAAAATCCGCCGAAGAAACGCATCTTACAAAAGAGCGTATCATCTCATCAGAGATCGCATTTTCCGTATCCACACCTATCGAAGCAAGAATTTCTCCTATATTTTCATTTTTCTTTTCTATTATATAGTTATATATATCTTCCCTGCCCGATTCCGAAAGCAGATACAGTGAAAAATTTCTGATAATACTATCATAAACTTTATCGCTGCTTATAAAAAGTCCGGCGAATTTGCCGACATTTTCATCTATCACTTTAGCCGTTATATTCCTAAGATTTTCATTCAGCGATACATTGGTAAGTATTTCCTCATTTAATTTTGCGGCAAATTTATCCACTGTTGCCTTTATATATACATCTTTATCCTCCGATACAAGATCGCTTATTTTTTTATCCTTTATATAATCAAAAAATCTCTTCTGAAACTTTATCGCATTTTTATCCTCTATCAGCCATTTATTCACAGATTCTTCATTAAATGGCAGTTCTATATTCCATATTTTTGAAAATAAAGTATCAAATGTTTCTCTCTTTTTCAAAAAAGCTTTCAGATTGACCGAAATTATCTTGAAAAACGGCTCGTAATTCTCATCAAGCAGCTCTTTTATGCTAAGTTCCTTTTTCGATAATATCGCTTCTCTTATCATATCATAATTTTGCTTTGTTTTAATTTCCGAATCTATAGAATCTCTGTTAAGTACATATTTTGCCGTAACAGAACTCATTTTTTTAGCTATCCTGCCCCTCTCCTTGTATATAAGTCCCGGAGTCATAGGCACCCTGAATTTTCCCACATAAATAGCTTTCCTCGGAAAAAAGAGCATTTTTATCGCAAGCCAATTTGTAAAATAGCCGATGATCCCCCCTATAACGGGAGATAAATAATCCACCATTCCTTTACCCCTTTATTTTCTTTTTTCGCTAAGCCTATATGATAATGTCATAAGACTATCCGTAAGATGAACATTTTCAACCACAACATCATCCGGTGTTTCAAGGTCAACATGAGAAAAATTCCATATTGCTTTTATGCCGCTTTTTATAAGCCTTTGAGCGACATCAAGTGCCTGATTTTTAGGTATCGCAAGCACCGCTATATCCACGTCATTTTTCGATATAAATTCTTCCAGCTTTTCTGTATCGAGTATCTCTAACCCTCTGATATTTATACCTATCAGTTTCGGATTTATGTCGAATATCCCGATAAAGTTAAATCCCCTGTTTTTGAAATTTGCATAATTTACGAGAGCCTGTCCAAGGTTTCCCGCACCGATTATAATAAGATTGTAATTTTTTTCAAGTCCGAGTATCTTATCTATCTCTTCACATAGAAGTTCCACGTTATATCCATACCCCTGTTGTCCGAAACAGCCGAAATTATTAAGATCCTGTCTTATCTGTGAAGCCGTCGTTTTCATTTTCTTGCTTAATTCCTGCGAAGATATCCTCGTTATGCCGTTATCGAGCAAATCGGCCAGATATCTCCTGTAGCGAGGCAGTCTGTTTATTACAGCCGAAGAAATATTTTTTTTCATAATAAATATCATCTCTTTTCATTATTGATAATTTCTGTTTACTAATAAGATTATAACACGATAATCTATTTTTTGTCAATCTTTCCTCTTCCAAAGTCGATTTTTTTTTGATACAATATTAAAGAATCATACATCATATCGGAGGAAACAAAAATGATATTATCATGCAGTAACATACAGAAGTCATTCGGAGCGGAAGAAATACTCAAAAATGTATCATTTATGATAGAAGATAAAGAAAAAGCCGCAATAATCGGAGTAAACGGAGCGGGAAAATCAACTCTTTTCAGGATAATAACACAGGAAATATCAAAAGATGCCGGAGAAGTCATTATCCCCAAAGATAAAAAAATAGGTTATTTTGAGCAGAATCTTACCGTAATGGGCGAAAATACAATTTACGGAGAGCTTATCAGTGTTTTTGATGATATAATATCTGCCGAAAGCGAAATGAGAAATATCGAAGAACAAATGTCAGGCAAAAGCGGCGAAGAACTTGAACTCCTTATGTCAAAATATTCTTCCTTATCAAATTATATAGAAAAAAATAACGGATATGAATACCAAAGCAGAATAAGAGGTGTCATAAAAGGTCTTGGCTTTTCACCGCAGGATTACGATACTCCGGTAAACAGGCTGTCGGGCGGCGAAAAAACGAGAGTTGCCCTCGGAAAACTGCTTCTCAGCACTCCGGATATCCTTCTTCTTGATGAACCTACCAATCATCTTGATATGGACTCGGTAAATTGGCTTGAAGACTACATAAAATCATACCCCTCTGCCGTTATTGTCGTATCCCACGACAGATATTTTATTGATAAGACAGTAAGTAAAATAATAGAAATAGAAAACGGCAGATCTACAGTATATAACGGCAGCTACACCGCGTATTCCGAGAAAAAACAAACACAGCGGGAAATAGATATGCACAGATACCTCTCCGAACAGCAGGAAATAAAGCGTCAGGAAGAAGTCATTAAAAAACTGCGCTCTTTCAACAGAGAAAAGTCGATCAAACGAGCCGAAAGCCGGGAAAAAGCTCTTGAAAAAATGGAAAAGACCGAAAGACCCGAAAATCTTCCCGATAAAATGCGTCTTATCCTTAAACCTAAAAAAGAAAGCGGAAATGATGTCCTTTCTGTTAAAAATGTCGGAAAATCATTCGACGGAACAAATCTTTTCCGCAATGTTTCGTTTGAAGTAAAAAAGAGAGATAAAATTGCCCTCATAGGTGCAAACGGCATCGGAAAGACCACTTTATTCAGGATTATCCTCGGAAAACTCACATCAGAAGAGGGCTGCACAAAACTCGGTGCAAATGTGACTATCGGTTATTACGATCAGGAACATCAGACATTAAATGATTCAAAGACGATATTTGACGAAATATATGATACCTACCCCGATATGACAGTCGACGAGATAAGGAATGCCCTTGCGGCATTTGTATTTACAGGCGATGACGTATTCAAGGAAATAAGCTCCTTGAGCGGAGGAGAAAAAGGACGTGTTGCCCTTGCCAAGATAATGCTTTCAAATGCAAATTTCCTTATACTCGATGAACCTACCAATCATCTTGACATAGTATCAAAAGAGATCCTTGAAAATGCCCTGCGTAATTATTCGGGAACATACCTCTATATTTCCCATGACCGTTATTTTATAAACAACACAGCCGAAAAAATACTTGAACTGAAAAACAACGGTATAAAAGAATATCTCGGAAATTATGACTACTACATCGAACAAAAAGCCGCCGAAGCAAATACACAGAACACCACACTTTCCGAAACCGAGCAAAAAAAAGAAAACGAAAACAAAAACGACTGGCAAAAACAAAAGCAGCTTCAGTCGGAAAACAGAAAAAAAGAAACATTATTAAAAAAGACAGAATCGGAAATAGAAAAAACCGAATCGGAAATAGCCGAATGTGAAGAAATGCTTATGCGTGAAGATATATCCACCGATGTCGGAAAACTCAACGAAATTTACTCCAAAAAAGAAAAACTTGAAAAAGACCTTGAACTCTTATACGAAAAATGGGACAGCCTTACATAATTTCGTATAGCTTTAAAGATATGCGGAATAAATTTCCGAAAAAATACGGGGTGTGAAAAAATTATATTTTTTCACACCCCACTATAATTATCCGTTACACAGGCTGCAAATTATTATCTTTCGATAATGCACACACCTCATCAATTGATAAACCACTGCAATCCGCTATCTCCTCAAAGTCATATTTATTCTTAACAAGCATTTTTTTCGCAACAGCAATAGCTCTTTGCTGTTCACCCTCTGCTCTTCCCTCTGCTTTCCTTTTATCTGCTATTTCCTTTGTTTCTGCTTTCAGATAGAGTTCAAGTTCCTTTTCAACATCAAACATACTAAGCATAATGCTCGACACCTCACTTTCCCGCTCTTTCATATATTTTTTCAGCACATTTTCATCAGAACATATTTTTATTGTTTCTGATATAGCTTTTCTTGTTCTATCGTATTTTTTTTCTTGTTCATTGAAAACTCTTGTAAATCGGACGTATTGACTTATTATATCCCCCTTTTTTCCGTTTGTAATGACCTTAACTTTGATATTAACATCGCACTCCTCCCCCTCCAAGAAACTCTCCGAAAGAGAAATGTATTCCTTATTGATTTTTTCATTTCCTATATACATCACATACAATTCAGGTTTCGGAAAATCAACCTTTTTAGCACTATACAGTGATTGTTCGGTTTTGCGGTAATACCTGTAATAAGTTTCAGACAAATACATAAGAAGTCTTATGATAATATTTTCAGTCCATGTACTTTGGCACTCAATGAGAACTATCAGT
Organism: Bacillota bacterium; assembly: GCA_017483905.1. Classification (GTDB taxonomy): domain Bacteria; phylum Bacillota; class Clostridia; order Lachnospirales; family CAG-274; genus RGIG4831. The sequence goes on along the minus strand of JAFUUG010000706.1, from coordinate 668 downwards.
TTTCCATTCACCATAAATCCAACATCATTATAGATAGATGCTAACAGGACTTCCTCAAGCGTAATTATCTCTATACTTTCCTTAGCTATCTCCTCTCCATTGTGCAAAGCTGCATAAAGCTCGGCAAGGTATTCCGTATCACTGAACAGATCTCTGAAAACACTGTCCTTTGCCGTATATTTTGAAATATCCTTTTTCACAATACTATCCTCACTCATAAAATTCACAAAACACTTATTCCTATATTTATTATACACATATTTATCCTCAAAATCAATGATTTTCAAAAATCATCTTCCTTAAATTTTCTTCATAACAAACAAAAAGAAACCCCGTCCAAAGACGAGGTCTCTGATGTAAGATATTCCGAATAATTTTTTTACAGATAATTTCAAGCTATTAGCTGAGTAACTGAAGAACATTCTGAGTAGACGCATTACCCTGTGCAAGCATAGAAGTTGCAGCCTGAGAAAGAACGTTAGTCTGAGTCATGTTCATCATTTCCTTAGCCATATCAGCATCTTCTATACGGCTACGAGCTGCAGAAAGATTCTCACTTGTAACCTGAAGGTTATTAGCTGTGTATTCAAGTCTGTTCTCTGTAGCACCAATCTTTGCTCTGTAAGTAGTAATGGTCTTAAGAGCTAAGGAAGCTGTAGAAATAGCAT
>JAFUUG010000705.1 GCA_017483905.1 Bacillota bacterium | reverse complement strand
TCACATTTCTCATATTTTCAAGCCATGTAGAACCATTTACTCTACGTACATTAAGGGGATTTATTATTACGCTCATTACACCGATAGTACCGTTATCCCCTACGCTGTCCGTAACATTTCCCGTATCGCTTATGACATAAGCCATACCGTTTTCGCTGCCGATATAAACAGTTATATGTCCGTCGAATTCAAGCAATGACCCTAACGGGATATCCTCAAAATAAGCAAGCTTTTCATCATCACTCATTTGACTTATATCTGTAACTCTGCCCGGTATTGCAGATTGCCATGTCGTATTTCTCGGAATTTCAAGTCCGAAGCATTTATATATCTGCCTTGTATACATGGAACAATCCATTGCTCCAAGCATACCGCCCCAACCATATCTGTCACCGAGGCAATTAAATGCCACATCAAGCACATTTCCTTGTGTCAGCGGAAGATACCCCACATTTACTTTGTGATGCTGTGATATAAGTGCGTATCTTCTTACATATTTTCCGTTTTCATCTCTTGTCGGAAGATAAACCACATAATTGTTCCATGTTCCTCTTTCCCCGACAGTTATAGGTATTTCGTTTTTTGGCACCAGTTTCAGCACCGTGCCTAACATAAGCCTAACTTCCGATATTTCAGGCACATACGTGGAAGGCTCAAGCATTATCATATCACCTGTCACTACTATATGTTCCTTTGAATCTGTATCTACTTTCCATGCATCAAGCCATTCTTCCCTTGAATCGCATATAGCTATATTATCTGCATCTACCCAGCCGAAATAGCAAGTTGTATAGCCATTATAAAATGTCTTTCCGTCAATTACACACTTCTGCCTTATAATAAACGGTTCATTCACATTCATGCTTGTAGATAATATTTCATCATCGGTATCATCGGCAGAATATCCTACTATATCATTTGTAGGCCATTCCTTAACGTCTGCTCTTTTTGTAACAATAGCATACTGCGGCTGTATTTTTCCGTCATATCCCGTTTCTTCCATAGCCTTTATCATGTTACCGAAGTACTCTTCATTGTTAATGATTTTACCGTCAACATAATATTCATCTTTCGGAACAGATGGTTTTTCATAATCTGCTTCATTTATTTCAGTGATCTTTTCAAGGTCATTCATATATGTCTCTTTACTATGAATCATTTTATCATTAAGTTCATCTATCTCAGCATTGGTCATGAGTAAATAATCATCAGATAAACTCAATTTATCCTTCCAGTATTCACTGTGACACATTTTTTCTGTTACATTACTCGCAAGAGTAACCTTATTTTCATCTTCCGAAAGGAAATTTATATCTTTACTCACAACACTTACATATGTCTTTTCTTCTTCCGCATAAACATTACTTGCAGTCATAAGCAGAGCAATAATCACAACTGCAAAACAACTTTTTCTTCGCATAATGTGTTCCTCTCTTTATATAATATCCTTAACACAGCAGCATCTTCTCTTATTATTTTTTATATTCGTAAACGAAAATATTTCAGTTCACGAGTGTGCAAATGTTTTTGCACATAGGTATAATAAAAAGCCAAAGCTACTATGTTAACTTTGATTATACACCATATCTTTGATTTTGTCAATTTTACTTTGAAACAATCAGTTCAGACATACAGCATCTTGAAAAACTTAACTGATCTTTGTAAAAAGCTGCATAATTCCCTTGAAAAATTATAAGATTTGTGGGAAGTTCTAAAAATTGCGTTTAGCAATTTTTGAGGTTCATGACAAGCCCTAAAAATCAGCATAAGTTTTTTACTTCAAGAAATTTTGACGATTTTTGGAGATGCCCTGCTGTCATATTTCCTGTAGTCCATAACCGATAACTATTTTCCCAATCATTCCACTGCAAGTAAGATCAATTTTTCATCATCGGCAACCATATCAAGTTCTGTTTCCAGAACAGATATGATTTGTTTCTGATTGGTAAGCCCTGACAAGTTCAACTGTTTTTCACCGTAATATACAAACAGATCGGGTAATTTTTCCCCTGCGCTGTCGTATGAAACGGTTTCATCGAACAGTATACGGACATCTTCGCGAAATTGCCCTCTTGTTGTTAATGCCAAGCCTAAACTTTTACGCTGCAGACAAATAACACCGTTTCTGTCAATAACTCTGATATAACGCTTTCGAATCGGAAATAAACCAAGAAATTTTTTTTCATATATGCCTTCAAAGATATGCCATTTGCCTGCCGCTGCAACCTTGCTGACACATTCATCACTCAGACCAAGAGATTTTATCGCAATTTCACTCAGCTCATTTTCGGATAAAGTTTCAGCCGACAAATTACCACATTGAAATTCGTTTGTACCTATTGCTATAGCACGAAGAATATTTGCATTTTTTTCAATCTCGACGGTGATCTCCACAGTCCTTTCACTCGCCCCGTTTCTCATAACTTGTTCCATAGCTTCTCGCCTTATAGATTTAATGTCATCATCGGTCGGGTCAGCAACAGTTCTTTCTACAACTTCCCGAATCATTGCCATTGCCACACCGATAGTAGATATGATCGGTGCATTTCTGACGATTTTCCATTCAATATTCATCTTTTCACCCAAATAAGGAACAATTGCACCAGCCGAACCGCCGCCGCCGGCAAGACAAAGAACTTCCGCTGAAAGATCATAATCGGATATGAGCTGCGATACGACCTCTCGAATTTTTCCCGCTGCCATATCCATTGCACGGCGAGCTGCATCTTGTGCGGAGCAGCCGATCATATCACCCAAAGCCTGCCATGCAGTAAATACAGCTTTTTTATCGGTACAAAAAGCATAATCGTTTTCGGGTACACAGCCAAGCAGATTTGCAGCTCCTGCCAGTGTCAGAGAAGCTTTTCTTCCGTCTGCACCGATAATTATCGCAAATTCTTTTTCATCATCTTCAAGAGGAGCAATAAGCTCAAGCTGCGGTGAGACCGGAATATCGGAAAATACTTCATATGGCAAACCTGCAATGTGGGCTGAACGTGGACCGACATCAATTATTTTATTGTCTTTGATCCGTATCATACTGCCGCCTGCTATGCCTAAAGTTCTTACATCAAGAGATGAAATATACGTTTTATGTCCTCCGATCTGACCGTACCGAATTATAACACGACCATCTCTGATGACGGAAATATCTGTAGAAGTACCGCCGGATTCCAAGAATATCCCATCGGATAATTTTTCATACATCAGCGCACCCGCAACCCCTGCCGCCAATCCCGACATCATAGTTAGTATAGGACGGCGGCGCATTTCGTCGATCGTCATTACACCTCCGTCACATCTCATGATCATCAAAGGTGAGTTTATGCCGGAATTTTTGACACAAGATTCGGTCATATCGGCAGTTTCGATCATGCGTGGAATAAGGCAGGCATTTACAACTGCTGTGCGTGTACGAACTTTAAGTCCATAGAGTTTTGAAACTTCGTGTCCGCCTGTTGCATAGAGTCCTTTGTTATGTGCAGCCTCAATAACAAATTTTTCGTTATTCGGGTCATCTACACCATAAGCCTCGGTAGCAACGATAACTTCCGCACCGCTGTCTGACAAAGTATTTATTGCCTTATCTATTTTTTCGGCAGCGTTTTGTGCATCCTGCATTTCGATAAAGGAAAAGAATGTTTGTAAAGTTTTATCGGAAGATAAAGGAATATTATCGATATTTCCCATGGTTCTTACAGACAATGCTTCATCTTTACTACCAATAGCTATAATGCCGACCTTTGCAACGTCACCTTCCAAAAGTGCATTTGTGGCTTGTGTTGTACTGTGTGCTATGAAAACAACTTCTTCGGGCAGGATTGCATTCTTTTGTAAAATATTCTGAAGTACATTTATTATTCCGTCGGCAACACCATTCAAAGAATCATGTGTTGTCGGAATTTTTTCCCAAGCGATCAATTCAAGCGTTTTATTGTCAATTGCAACAGCATCGGTAAACGTACCTCCCACATCTATTCCTATTCGTATTTGTCGCATTGCAAACCTCATTTCATAAAAAATACTACAATCATCATCATGATACAAGCACCCCATGCATAAGGCAGAATTTTCTTCAAAACAGCATTCACGTCTACACCTGCATATCCTGCCAGCCATGTGTTATGAGAATTTGTCGGATCAGCCAATATCTGCACAAATTCAACACCTCTGAACATTCCGTAAAGCGAAGTTGCAGGCAAAGAACTTATATTTTTCATAATGGCGGCTATTCCTGAACCCATTCCATACATATTGAGAGGACCTCTATAGAGTGCCGCAGGTGCCAGAATGATGAAGAATATCAGCATACCGTAGAATGACGATGGCATTACAGCTTTCAAAAACGGATCAAGTATCTCTGTCGAAGCAGGGTGAGTTGTTGCAGCAACAAGCATTCCGATACCCATAAAAAGAAATATCACGCCTGCAATATCTTTGATACCGTCGATCAATGCACCTGAAAAAAGGTTAACAGTTTTTGCAGGACTGATCATGATCGTCGCATAGAACGAAGCAATAAGAAAACCAAGTAATGCTGCCGCAACAGGATCGATCTTACCATCAGCTTCCGAACCGAGTCCGACAGTAAAACCTATAACAATGATCACAACGAGCGGTATGATTGGCGTGATCAAGGCTGCTGTAGGTAATTCCTTCCTTCTATCATTATGAGGAGATGGCTTATGTAAAAAGTGTTTAACTAATGTTTGCACAAAACTTACAGGTACAAAAAGCAGTCCGAGAAAAAAATGCTTCAATATAATTGCAGTTGCACGAAATATCCCCTTATTTCGTGGAATATTGACCATTATATAAATAACGGTAATACTTAGTGAGATGACAGCACTTGATGTAAAGTATCTGAGCACATTTTCCGCACCGAATATACCTATCCCCGTTGCTGCACCTGCAAAATTGAGTGAAATACCGGTTACCATTCCAAGCAGTATCAAAATAACGGCATCTATTGCCATAATACCTGCACTTGTCATAATAGGTATTGCAATTGATCCGACCATAATAATCGCACCAAGTCCATTCATACCCAAAAATATAAAAGCAGTCGCAGCCGTCATCAATATAGCAATAGAAAAAGGCTGATCATCCGAGAACTCTGCCGCTTTTTTGATGATCGTATCCGATATACCTGTTTTTTGTATTATATTAGAAAACATAGAACCGAAAATAACCAATGTTATTGGTGAACTGAGCCGCATAGAGCCTTTCAGCAAAATCTCGTTAAGCCAGTCTGTAAACGGTATGCCGCTGATAAGTGCTATCCATACAGCCATCATTGGAAGTGCCAAAAGTGTCGGCAGTATGCGTGTAATCATCAAGACAGCAAGAATAACGAAACCTGTCAAAAGCAAAATTCCTGATATTGTCATATAATACCCCGGTATAATTAAATTATCCACAGCACAAAATTTAATTACACTTTTCCTTTCATAGTATTTTAATTTTTGGTAGAATTAAAGTGTTTTTCTCATATAGGAGGATAGAACAACTCCGAGAAGCAATCTGAGTGCCTATATGAATTTTAATAAAATGGGGATTTCCTCTATAGATTGGAAATGTAAATTTACATCGTCTTATAGATATATATTATCAAAAAAACAAGCAAAGGTCAATAAATTTTCACAGTAGTGACGAGTAAATTTTATATTGCAATTTATATTGACATTAAGCGATTATTAATATATAATAAATCTGTTTGAAAATTTCAAAAATGAATTTATATGTAAAAAAATAAAAGTATTATGAGGTGTTTAAAATGTCTGATGAAAAAAAAATCGTACTTACTCCCGATGGACTTAAAAAGCTCGAAGATGAATTACAGGAACTCAAAGTCGTAAGAATGGGAGATGTAGCTGCAAAGATAAAAGAGGCAAGAGGACAGGGCGACCTTTCCGAAAATGCCGAGTATGACGCAGCTAAAGAAGAGCAGGCAGAGATTGCAAGCAGAATAGCTGTTATAGAAAAAATGCTCAGAAATGTTGAGATCATATCCGAAGACGAGTTAAATACCGATATTATTAATATCGGAAATAAAGTCAGATTATATGATGAAGAATTTGAAGAAGAAGTTGAGTACAGATTGGTAGGTTCGGCAGAGGCAGATCCATTCAACGGCAAAATATCAAACGAATCCCCTATAGGTATAGCTATCAAGGGTCACAAAGTCGGTGATATAGTTGAAGTCAATGCCCCTGATGGAATAATAAAATACAAAGTACTTGAAATACAATAATAAGGAGTAGAAACATGGCTGAAAGTAATGAAAATAAGCAAATAACCGAGAAAGAAATCAATGAACTTTTAAAGATAAGAAGAGAAAAGCTTGCTGATCTTCAGGCAAGAGGTTTAGACCCAGTTAAAATAGTAAAAGCAGAAGTAACTCAGCATAGTCAGCAGATCAAGAATAACTACGATGATTTTGCCGATAAGGAAGTAAGTATAGCAGGTCGTCTTATGAGTAAACGTGTTATGGGTAAAGCATCTTTCTGTGAATTACAGGATCAGGAAGGAAGAATACAGTGCTATGTAAGCAGGAATGACATCGGTGAAGAAAGCTATGCCGATTTCAAAAAATACGATATTGGCGATATACTGAGCATAAAAGGTATCGTATTCAAGACTAAGACAGAAGAGATATCCGTAAAAGCACATGATGTAACGCTTTTATCAAAGAGTTTAAGAATACTTCCTGAAAAATATCACGGCTTGAAAGATCCCGATCTCAGATACAGACAGAGATATGTCGATCTTATCGTAAATCCGGAAGTAAAAGAAACATTCTTTAAGAGAAGTGCGGTAATAAAGAGTATCCGAAGATACCTTGACGGACTT
>JAFUUG010000704.1 GCA_017483905.1 Bacillota bacterium | reverse complement strand
TATAGCAATAAACCGCACTCCCAAACTTGGAAACAGCTTTTGCATATATCTTCCCGCATTTATGTATTCACGACCAAATCGGCTTAAATCTTTTACTATAACACAATTGATCTTTTCCGCATTTATGTCATTAAGCATACGGACAAATTCGGGGCGTTCGAACAATACTCCCGTATACCCGTCATCAACATAATAATCAACAACAGTAATATCAGATTTGCCTTTAACAAAATTAGTGATAAGAGCTTTCTGATTTGAAATACTGTCACTTTCAGTTTTTCCAATATCAGAATCCACAGCATCCTCTTTCGATAGTCGAACATAGACTGCCGCCTTATACTTCTTGATTTGCGTTTTCATCTGCTATCTCTCCCTTTGATTTATTTTGGTGGAATAAACCTCAGTAGATAGATAGAGTATAAGATACTCAAATGAGTAATATAGAATTGTCCCTAAAACTATAATACCATAAATCAATCTTGAAGTCTATACCAAATGCGAAAAAATATTTATAAAATTTTCTTGAAATGTCGTTCCGTTATTTGCAAAGCTGATTTTTACGATACAACCATCTTTTGTCTTTCTAAAGTAAGGATTTATGCCTTTATCCAATAACGATAATACTCTTTCCTCAACAGGTATGGAAGTATCAACTTTGCATTCATCAAAAGCAATGATTTCATCTTTATTGATCTCATCAAAAGTCATTCGTTCCATTCTCTCCAAATCAGCAACCGTCATATAATCTCTCCTCTCCCAAACAGTGCCAAATAGATAAAATATTACGATAAAAAAGAAAATCAGGCGAAGTCGGTATAACTTCCATTGGAATTTCACCATTTCCCCGTCTATATGGGCAAAGCGTATCGAACCGCAAGTATCATTATCGGATTTACATATCTACGCTGACAGCAGTTACCAAGTGCTGCTTTTAATCAAAATGTTTATCGCTCGTACCTTTACTTCAACCATTTCAGATTTCTTCGCTTGCAATCTTCTTCGTGACATAATCTTATATATCACGAAAAGGACAGGTAGTCTTGACGCATTTCATTAAACGGCAATATAATAAATCTTAAAGTACCTGATGTTCGTTTATTCAGTTGGCAATGTGCAATGTATAAGATTTTATAATCTCAAAAAGCATATAATCAAAAAATAAATTATCTGCTTTACAGAAATTATAAAGTCACTCCATACCTCTTCTTTAAAACCTAATTTAAAAATTTGAACTTATCCAATGCTAATCTTAATGCTAAGTAGATTTCTTGTTTCTTATCCTCATCAAGACGATAAACAGACTTACCATTCTTATCCTGTATACGATATGTGCAAATCTTGTTTATGTAATTCTCGTAATGCAAAAAAATTTCTTCATAGTTCTTTTCCAATATCAATGCTCTGTAAATATCGCAGAAATTCATTTTTGGCATTTTATCATAATACTTGCCCATCAAAGATTCTCCTTCAGATAATTTATTGCTTTTAATTTACGATAATTTACCGTTCGCCGTTTTAACCCAAGCATATTTGCAATTTCCAAATCATTAAAATTCTGAAAGAATTTCAACAGCAGAACATTTTTTATTTCCTCGGGCATCGTTTCTATCAGTTTAAGTAAATTATCATCATCAATTTTTATCTTGTATCCTT
>JAFUUG010000703.1 GCA_017483905.1 Bacillota bacterium | reverse complement strand
GTTGTCGTTATCGCATTTCTATCGAAATACACAGGCTTGGCAAAATCCGTCACCTTATTTTTCGCCTGCAATTCGATTATAGATTCAGCCGAATTGTAAAATCCCACAGTCGATACCACATAATCTATAAAAGCCTTGTTTTCGTTATCCACAAATATACCGGCATATTTTTTCTCGCTTGAATTATAATAATTCTGTGCCTGTTCCGCCTGACCTCCCCTGAATACTTGTCCCATGCTCGATCTCGGATTTCCCGCTCCGAAGAAATCACCGTTTACTGCAGCCACCACATTATTGCTTGCCGCAAGACGATTTACGGTTTCCTTCGCCCCAAATGAATTTTTTGATTCTATTACTTCAAATGATACATTCGGATTATTCATATCCATCGTAAGCACATATACATCAAGCCAGCCGCTTTTATACAGCCTTGTACTTTTCTCATATGTCACGCCCCCCGCAAGTGTCTGAACATCTCTGTATGTATACAGAAGATTATCATTATCCGCAAGCATTATTTTAGCAGGCATGACAGCAGCTATGATCGTTACTATCACACCTCCGAGTATTCTTTTTATTTTATTTATTGTTTTTCCTTTCATTACTTTCACCCCATGGTTCTCATTATTTAAGCATTTTATGAACATACTACTATAGTATAACTCTTTATTACCCATAATGCAAATTAAATTTACATTTCAACTTGATTTTAACACGGATTTATTGTATAATAAATCGAAATCTATTTTTTTACGGAGGAGGGTAAAAAATGAGTGAATTCGACAATATGCCAACCACAGACGATCAACAGCCTGTAAACCATGACCCATTCGCTGCGCAGTCATCTTTCGGTCAGCAGCCTGTTACTCAGGATCCTTTCGGCAATCAGCAGTCTTTCGATCAGCAGCCTGTAACCCAAGACCCTTTCGGCAATCAACAGTCTTTCGATCAGCAGCCTGTAACCGAAGACCCTTTCGGCAATCAACAGTCTTTCGCCGAACAGCCTCAGTCTGTAGATCAGTTTGCCTTTGGCGAGCAAACACAACCCGATATACAGCCATCTTTTACAGAACAGTCACCTGTTACAATAGAAGAACCTGTCTATCAACAGCCTGTTACGGAAGAACCTGTTTATCAGCCATATAACAACACCGAACAATTCGGCTATCAGCAGCAGCCCGTTACGGAAGAACCTGTCTATCAGCAGCAGCCTGTTACAATAGAAGAACCTGCTTATCAGCAGCAGCCTGTTACGGAAGAGCCTGTTTATCAGCAGCAGTCTGTTACGGAAGAACCTGCTTATCAGCAGCAGTCTGTTACGGAAGAGCCTGTTTATCAGCAGCAGTCTGTTACGGAAGAGCCTGTTTATCAGCAGCAGCCTGTTACGGAAGAACCTGTTTATCAGCCATATAATAACAATGCTCAACAATTCGGCTATCAGCAGTCCGATACATCTGCTCAACAATTCGGCTATCAGCAGCCCGATAATACAGCAACTCAATTTGATACCACAGGCAGCCAACAGCAATTTAACACTTACAATCAGCAGCCGCAGTACACTTCTTATGACAGCGGTTCATATGACTATGCAAACGAGATTCCCAAAGAAGAACCTGTGGGATTTGCTATCGCATCTCTTGTACTTGGTATAATTTCACTGCTGTTTTGCTGCTGTTCTTGGCTTGATCTGCCTCTTGCCATTATAGGTCTTATTCTCGGCGGTTACTCTATCTACAAATATCAGGCAGGCAAAGGTATGGCTATTACAGGTGTTATTCTTTCTGCCATCAGTATACTTATGATCATTGTTACAATTGTTCTGGGTGTTGTCGCTCAGACACCGTCTTTTATGAATTATCTTGATAAAGCGGCTCAGCAAAGCGGCGGTTATTCACAGAATTACAATCCATACTGATACCGCAAACACATATTATAAGTTGCATAAGGGACTGACGCATTGAATATTTTCATATTCTTAAAGCGACAGTCCCTTATTTTTATCTCCTGTATGTGCGTAACACCGCTTTTCCAATTGAAAAATTTTTATGCAGTATCTTCTGTACGAGCAGTATACCGCAGCCCGCCCCCGCAAATACAAGTGCAAACCAAAGCATAGTATTTATATCGTAATTATCTATCACCGCACCGCCTGTGATATTTCCAAGTGCCGAGCCGATCCCCAGCGTTGCCGCCCCTGTCATCGCCTGACCTGTCGCTCTGTATTTTTCTTTGAGCGTCATATTTACATAATATACCGATGCCGGAGTATATATCGCAAACGCTCCGAACTGCATAAACTGTGATACATATACCGCCGAAACATCATCGGCAAAAAGAAGAACGATCGTTTTCAGCACAAAAAATACACTGCATATCACTATAATATTTTTTATACCGAATCTTCGTATTATCAGAACTATGCAACTCATCACAGGAAGCTCCACCGCCGCACTTATAAAAAGCGATACCCCCAGATGAAAACTGTTTCCTCCCACATCTGTTATCTTTTTTATCAGAAAGCCGTTTATCATGAAATGACTCATAAAGAGTAATACAGATGCCGCAAGGAATGGCAAAAATTCTTTGTTTTCTCTGAAAAGTTCACGGACTGTTATTTTGTTATCCTTTTTTTTCATATTGCTTTCGGGCATTTTCATTATGATCACAACGATCAGCCATGCCGCAGAGAAAAATATATACACAGGCACAAGAACATCTGCTCCCAATGTTGAAACCATCTTTCCCGTCACAAAAACAAGCACAGCATAGGAGATCGAACCAAGCCCTCTCGCCAGCCCGAAATTAACAGGTATACCGCTGTTTATATACTCCATACATATTATGCTTATGACCGACGGTACAGAAGCGGATAACGTACTTACCACCAAAAAAGAAACCAGCGTGACTTCGGGTGTTTTGTTAAAAAGCATTACCGCTCCGAAAATTATAAATATAACAGCCGAAAAAGCAAGTACATTCTTAAAATTTATACACTTATATTTGACCGTTACCGAAATCAATGCCGGCTGAAGAATTACCGACAGCACGGAGCTTACCCCCGTAACCAGCCCTATACCGGTATTGCTTATACCGCAGCGAGAGAGATACACTGCCGTAAAACTCCACGGAAACGCATATAAACACCAAAAAAAACATTGAAGTAATATATATCTGACTGTAATTGACATAATTTGCCCTTTCATTTATTCGTATATTTTATATGTTTTACATTATTATAAAATTTTTTCGTATCAGGGCTGTATCTCTCCAGAATTTGTCTGTGCAGCTCTCCCAGTTCATCAAAAGCTTTATTTCGGAAATATTCATTCTGTGTATAATCGCCAAAGTGTTTCTTAATCATATCATTTAATTTTTCCACCCTGTTAAATGTCATACACTTATTTTCCGCATACAGCAATATAATATCCGCACTTATGCTCAGCAGCTGAAATTCAAGAGTACTCCTCAGCTCATCAGCATATTTGCTCTCTTTGATTTTTTCAAGGCAATTTCCGATCATTTCATCTATCATATTAAAAAACTTATCCGTATCGCATCTTTTTCTTGACGAACTTCTTTCGTTATCCCTATGCAGATACAGCGACTTCCTGACAAATCCGATACTCTCTGCTTTAAAATAAAGTATCTCAAGAAAATCAATATCTTCATATATACAATTTTCCCTGAATGTCATATCATTTTTTTCAAGCAATTCCCTCTTGAAGATACAATTCCATAAAAAGCCGACTCTCATTATAAGTTCCCGCCTTGCCTCCGCAGTCAATCCATCTTCGAACTTACTTGTATCTATCATCATATCTTCG
>JAFUUG010000702.1 GCA_017483905.1 Bacillota bacterium | reverse complement strand
CACACAGCTTAAAGGCGATAACAAAGGCTCGTCAAAAGAAGATGTCAGCGACACCAATACGGCACTTATTGAGGTAGTCGTTCCTTATGACAGCAAGAACAAGAGCGTTATGCTTTACAGCTACAGAAACGGCAAAGTTACCGCACTTACAAAACTTTCTGCGGCAAACAGCAGCTCGGTATATGTTGACGGAGATTTCTATGTTGATGAAAGCGGAAATATCCACATATTCACAACACAGCTTGGTACTCTTGCAATAGCACTTGAAAATGAAAAGAGCGAACATATCCACTCTTACACTTCAAAAGTCACCAAAGAGCCGACTTGCGAAGAAAACGGAGAAATGACATATACTTGTGAGGAATGCGGCGACAGCTATACAGAGGTTATCCCTACACTCGGTCACAATTATACAAGTACCGTAACGGTACAGCCTACCTCAACAAGTGAGGGTATAAGGACTTATACTTGTGAGAGATGCGGCGAATCGTATACGGAGATCATTCCTAAACTTCCTGCGGAAGAAACAACAGAAGCGACAACTTCTTCGTCAAGAAGAAGTTCGGGCGGTGGCGGCAGCGGAAAGGCAAGCGATAAAGCAGCCGAAAAAGCCGACACAGCAAAAACCGAAACCGACAACACAGATAAGACCGAAAAAACAGATAACGGCACAAATAAGGCAGCCGAAGTCTACAAAGGTTTTGCTGATGTAAAAGGCTTATGGTGTGAAAAGATGGTGAACGAACTTCACGAAAAAGGTATCGTAAACGGCAGAACGGCAACACTTTTTGCTCCTAATGAAAACCTTACAAGAGCCGAACTTGTTCAGCTTCTTGCAAATATGAACGGCATTGATCTTTCCGCATACAAAAACAAAACAAGCAAGTTTACAGATGTAAACAAAAATGCTTGGTATTATGCGGCTGTGGTTTGGGCAGAGGAAAACAATATCGTCTATGGTGTGAGTGCCGATAAATTCGCTCCCGAAAAAAATATTTCAAGGGAAGATACGGCAGCTATCATATACAGATATATGGGTATCTCGGCAGATACAAATGCTAAAACCTTTGCAGATTCCGCAAGTATAAGCGGATATGCAAAAGAGGCAGTCGGTACTCTTTCCTCAAAGGGCATTATAAACGGTTATCCCGATAATTCCTTTAAGCCTAAGAATACGATAACAAGAGCAGAAACGGCTTCGATACTCTACAATATAGCAGAATAACAAAGCATTATTTTACTTTGCTTTCTCCTTTTTGGGCTGCCCGACAGGGCAGCCTTTTTTTACTGTATTTCCTCGTTATCTATCGTGCATTTATCTTTTTCATTCTTTGCCTTGCTAATTCTCTATGCTCCGCCGATAATGTTCTCGGCTTGCGATAACTGATGTATGATTTTGGTACAGAATAGGTCTTTGAAATGCTGTCCTCTTTTTTGATTTTATAAATATCGGGATATGTATTGCAAAGGGTGTCGAGCCTTTTCATAATTGTCTTATCGGCGGTATATATTTCGGCATTGCTCTCATCAGCATTGAAAAGTATAATCGTTTCTTGTTCGTATCTTGATAACTTCACTTTTTCACTTCCTTTTCTTTTTTTGTCTGCATTATTTAATGATGAAAATAGTCTTGCCATTATCTGCATATATAAAAATGCGGATACATAACAAGGCTTAAATTTCAAACAATAATTAACGGATAATTTCACATTCAAATTACGAAAAAACAAGCAGCATATATTCCGTAATCACATAACAAAATTTTCGTATTCCTTGCTCAATGCTTTTATAAAAACTTCGACTTCCTCTTTCTTATCTTCGGCAGCTCTGTTTCCCAAAAATTCAAACACATTCAGTATCTTTACATAGCCTATCCTCGTTAGCCGTATATCTTTGATCCGTTTATCTCTCTTAATGCCGAATTTTGCTCTGTAAACTTTATTCAGATTAGCGTCTATTATCTCCTCTAAATTGTGAACGCTTTTTTGCAATTTGGTTATATCGCTCTCGTAAATGCTGTGCGTTATATTTATAACCTTTGCGACTTGATTTATATTTCGGCTGATAGTACATACTTCCTCCGCAATTTTCAAAAACGGAGTAACATCAATAACAAAATATATTAAGTCGGTAGCAGCTTTAAGAACAAAGTCGCTGTATGTTCTGAATTTCGTTTCTTTCATTCGCTTTTTTATAAATGCCAATTCATCTTTCGTTAGTCGTAGATTTACTCTTTCGGTGCGAAGATGTTTATCTTTTTTGTCAGCCATAATATCTCCTCTCTTTCTTAAAATTTTTTTCGCAGAAAAAACAACAGGGGTCTGGGGAAGTATTCACCAGATAGGTCTTAGGGTATGTACCCTAACAAGCGTAAAGGGGCAACCGTCATTCAAGTTCAAAAATCGTGTTTTTCGATTTTTGAAAATTGAATGGTGGGTGCCGCTTTGCAATGCTTGCGAAAAGGAAAATGATAAATTAGTTGAGTGCTGATTTTTGAAAAATGATAAATT
>JAFUUG010000701.1 GCA_017483905.1 Bacillota bacterium | reverse complement strand
TTTTTTCCTTTCTGAAAGACTTGATATCTACTATTTATTTACAAGTTATTTAATATTAAAAAACTTGTAAATAATTACTCTGTCTGATGATTGCTTATATATTCATTGACGGCTCTTTCAATGTACTTTGAAAAAGATAATCCGTCTGCATCCGCAAGATCCATGATCTTGCTATAATCATCCGGTACGAGTGTTAATGTATACTGTTTTCGGCTTATCTTTCCTTTTGACTCGTTGGTAGGTCTTCCGCCAGGATGCTTTTTTACTGCTGCTTTTTTCTTTGGTTTTTCGGGCGGCTCTTCATTCGTTTTGGTCGTGACTTTCGAGGGCTTTTCTTTTTCCTCTACGGTCTGCGCTTCGGACTTCGCACTTGCTTTCGCAAGCTGCTCTTTTTCGCCCGCTATGCCCGCTTTCAATAATTTGTTTACTCCCATAGTCTTAAATCCTTTCAAGCAACTCGTCTATGAATGCTTCATAGTCTTTTGTTACCGGAGCTTTAGGAGCATACTCGAATAAATCCATCTTGACGATCTGACTTTCCTGCACGACTGTCGCCTGTCTGATCCGGCTGTTGAATATATCCGTATGCAAAAGCTCCGCTGCGCTCTCCACACTCTCTTCCAGTAGCTTCGCTACATTGGTGCGATCGGTGTATCGTGTGAGAAGTATTCCTGCAACGGGGATATCTTTCTCTGCTTCTTCTGCGACTTCTTCGAGAGTCCTCTTCAGAAGTCGTACCGCACGAAGCGAGAAAGAGTCAGCCGCCATAGGCGTTACAATGCAGTCGCTTATCATAAAAGCGTTAAGCGACAGGAAGCCTAAATTAGGCGGCGTATCAAGGATGATAAAATCATAGGCTGCGCCCAGTGATTTTATCGCTTTAGAAAGCAGCTTAAGACTTCCTGCTTTCTTGAAGAACTCCATATCTGCGGAACAAAGCTCAAAATCTCCGAGTACAAGATCGAGACCGTCCCGGATCTCGACTTTTATATCGTCGATTTTTGCACCTTTGTCGTACAGAGTATAAAGGCTCGGCGTTCCCTCTTCCGGCTCCTGTGTGAAGCACATGGTGAGGTTCATCTGCGGATCGGAGTCAATCATCAAAACTTTATATCCTCTTTTATTGAGCCCTGCTGCGAGTGTTGCAGCGGTGGTTGTTTTTGCGACTCCGCCCTTGATGTTTGAAATGGAAATTACTTTCATTGCTGCTCCCTTCAGGCTGTAGTTATTCAATAGTAAAAAACTATTAAATAACATGTAAATTACTATTTCAAAAATTGTTTTTAACAATTTATTTAATAGTAATTTACATTAAAAAATTGAAGATGTCAAGCATGTTTTTATAAAAAGTCAACTTTTTCGTGTGTTTTGTATTGCTTTTGATTTGGGAAAGTATTATGATTGAAGACGAGGTGTTATTGTAACAAAAAAAGCGCCTTTGGCGAGACGCTTTTTTACAATAACGATAACTCAGCTTTTTGGAATTGGCGTTCCGATCAGCTTTAGATGCTCGGCAGCATAATCAATATTTGCATATTGCTAAAGCAGGATAAACTGTAACCTTTTATCTATGCCCTATTATAGGGCAGTTTTAGGGTACAGTCAATCGCTATATGTAGGCTTTTTGCGGCTTTTACCGCAATATATGCAAGTGTGATCGTGTTGATATGAAGCATCAACACGATTTTTTTGACGCCAATCCGGCTCCTTTGGAGAATAGGAGAGGGCGGCATCAGCGGAGCATACTACCCGGCTATGTACGCTATCTGGAATGACGACACCAGTATAATAAATGGTAGTCCGGTTCAGCTCATTCAGAGAATGGACCCGGAAAGAGAGCTTGACCAAGACCATCCAAGCCTCTTCCCGAAAGCGGTTAAAGTGCAGTTGAAGACCGTTGCCTAACCCGTACTCATTTGTACGGTACATTGGTTAAAAGTACGCTGCGGGGGCAAATCCGTTCTTGTCTATGGTATTGCGGCAAGGGGGAGCATACAGAAAGCCGAAAGGCTTACCATGTCGAAGTCAGGCGGTGAGACGCATGGAGAAAGTATGTTGGAGATCCTCTCCAAAGTCAGATGGTCGGAACACGGATACCTGTGACCGATATACGGTCTATCATGTTCTTGCGTAGGCTCTCTACTGTTCATCAGTAGGGAGAGTGCGCCCTGAAGCCGTTTCCTGCTTCCCTCAACCGGTCTATCATGGGGGTATCGCAAAGTCAACAGTTATTTCAAAAAATTTTAGATTTTTCGGCGGAAGGGCGCACAAGAAAAGGAGCGAAGATAAAATCCTCACTCCGTAGATAGCAGTTTGCAGTTGATATAGGTTTTGTCGATGGAGATGAGCTCCAACTTCGCTCCGTGTTGGATATCAACTTCGTAGAAACCTTGTTCATCATTCACGTTGCCCAGGTATATGACACAGGATCCGGCAGGAACGAAGATGCGTAATTTGGTCTTGTAGTTTATCTCATGTCCCTTTACAAGAGAGCATTGCATATATCCTTTTTCGTAGAAGTCCACCCCTTCAAGTGATGATGCATTTTGTTTCATCAGGTTATATACGTAATCGCATACACCACGGTAAAGGACGAGATCGGTCTTGCAGGAGTGTCCTGCTACCATATCGGATATAGCAATGTCTTCCTTGTTGGTACGTTCTTCCCGGAGGTGTTCGTTAAGCGACTCCCCGCTGTGTGCAAGGCAGTATTCCAATGAGTAGCGGTAGGAGTCTATCATCTGAACAGGCTCCGGATTTATGTTAGTATGTGCGAAATCAATAGCGTTTTCTATTGCAGGAGCCAACCTATCCCAGTCGGCTCCTGTGTTTTTAAGCATCCCGAGGATGCGGTAGAAGAGTAGTGTTTTCATAGACGCAGCTCCTTACTTGTCGGTGTAACAGTTCAGCTTCCTGCAACGGCAGTGCTTACCCTTAAAGTAGATGACCATTTCCTTGTCAAGATCGCCGAAGTCTTCAGGAAAGAAGATCGGCTCCCTTGCCTGCTGAATGCTTCGGCTATTGGTCTTCTGTGTGGAAGAGGACTCGGAGCTGCCTACTTTCAGCACTTTATGAGTGCCGAAAGTGTCAGAGAAGACCTTGCTGCTGTTGATGTCATTGCTGCCGAGGA
This sequence comes from Bacillota bacterium, assembly GCA_017483905.1. Taxonomy (GTDB): domain Bacteria; phylum Bacillota; class Clostridia; order Lachnospirales; family CAG-274; genus RGIG4831. The sequence goes on along the minus strand of JAFUUG010000701.1, from coordinate 3,183 downwards.
TAATCTGATAATTACAGTTACCGATGATGGATCTTGCTCCGGTAGGCTGATACCTGTATTCGAGCTGCGCCATATTCTGCTGAATGATCATGCAGATTATGGCTTTACTACGAAGCGTAGAGAGGTTGGAGTTGATCATCTTGTAACTGTATGTCAGAGCCGGGAACTCGTCCAGGAGCATCAGGATCGGACGGTTTTTGGCTCCTGTGGAGCTGTCAGGACGCTTTGTAAATGCCGTGCTGAAGCTCTGCACGATCAGCGTAAAGAGCGGCGCATACGCATCAAGATGCTCCTGCGTGATCTGCAAGTACACATCATAGCCCTTTTCAAGGGCTTTTATTGATATGCACTTGCCGTTGTCCGTCAGCAACTCATCCAATACTGGATTTGAAAATGGAGTCATTGCAGTACAGAGATTATCATAGGCTCCGCTGACATTCTTTTCGTTGTTGCCGTAGAACGGGCTTAAAAGCTCTTTTGCTTCGATGCATTCGCTCTGCATGGCATTTGTTACCCAGTCGAAGCAGTTTCCTGTCAGTATGGCATGGATGATCTCGGGAAAGGTCGTATCCGGCTTGTCATGCAGGAGAAGATGAACAATTCCCTGAAAATACTTCCTTGCTCTTGATGTGAAGTAACTTCCATCGGATCCGCCTTCATCCGGGATCAGTACCGTTGCCATAGACTCGATGTAGAGCTTCTTGTCCGTCACGTCCATGTCTTTTATTCCGGCGAGCGGATTAAAATGCCAGGACTCCTTCAGAGCGTTGGGAGAGTCCGGACAGAAGCGGATGATCTTTCTGAATTTATGACAGAAGTTGTAGATATCGCCCTTGATATCGATTGCCAAAACGCTTCCTTGAAAACGGAGAGCATTTATAATGGCAATGCCGCTTGTCTTGCCCGATCCCGGAGGTCCGAATATGGCGATATTCGTTTCGGAATTTGACGGAATATGTATCAGATGGTTTTTATCCTTACCGAATATCAGCCCCTTTGCGTCCTGCCATTTTATTGCCGGGAATGATGATGTGTCGAGCTTGTGAGGGTCGGCATCTTTGAAGTAGTCCACAAGCTGACTATACATCATCGGGCGGTAATGTCCGATATCATATCCGTAGTTGCGTCCGGTCAGATAGAAGTATCTTTTATCCCGGATAATTGTAAAGGATATGAATATCCATAATGCTGCAAGTCCGGCGTAGGTTACATACGGTATCCATTTGTAAAAGATACTTCTTTCACTGACCTGTCCGATTTTAATGAGTGCCAATACTGCATAATCTCTTGCGAGATACAATATGATCCCAAAAATCAGAAGCGGGATAATATTGTAGAATTTGAGGGTGTCCCAGAGGGACAGTTTCTTTTTCAACATAATATTTCCTCCGATCTTTCTTTTGTGTTGCTTCCCCAGTCAGAGCTTCCCCATGTCTCTTTTGAGACAAGGTTCTGCTCAACTTTGGAAGCTGCCTTTAGAGTTTCATGTGCCAGTTTCCCGGCTTCGTGTAAGACCTGCTGCATCTCAATTTCTTCCTGTGATTTCTGCTGATCTTTCATTGCTTTTTCCGCAAGCCTTCCGGCTTTCTCTGCCGCTTTGAGTGCGGTGTTAAGAGTGTCTGTTACCATACCTTTTCTACCTCTTTTGTTTTGTCCTGATTGCCCCATCCATCTGTACGCCCCCAGGCTCCTGTGTCGCCCCAGGTGCGTTCCTCGGATGCTGCCTTTGTCTCTGTTTTTTGTTCAGTCACTTCCTGCGCTTTTTGGCGTTCCCTTTGCAGCTCTTCATCCTTCGATTTGAGCTGTGCTTCAAGTGAACGCAATTTTGCATGAAGCTCCTGCTGTTGTTGCGATGCTTCGGAGAGAGCTTGATCCTTTTCTGAAAGACTGGTGGTCAGAGATTTTATCTGCTCATTTCTTTCGTTGATGACCTGACCTGCTTTTGAACGGATCCGCTCTAATTCCTGCTCCTTTTCCGTGAGCTTTTCGCTCACTTCCGAAAGAGCTTTTTCTTTGTCAGATGCAGCCATTGTCAGAGCTTCGATCTGTTGATCTTTACCTCTGATAATTTGGCTTGCCTGACTCCGAAGCTGATCGTTTTCCTGTTCCTTTGCTTTAAGCTGTTTTTGAAGTCTTTCGACTTCTTCGTTCTGTCCTGCGGACTTCGCTCTGCCGGATGTAATCTCTGCTTCTTTTGAATGCAGCCTTTCGGTTAATTCCGATATGGTTTTATCCTTTTCTGCTGATGTGATCTGCAGATCGGATATGGTTGTATCTTTGGTGTGTAAGGCTGCTTTAAGCAGAGTGTTTTTTTGATCTCGTTCCTGCAGCATATTAAGTAATGTAGTTTTATCCTGCTGCAGTTCCTTGATCTCTGATAGAGTGAGCCCGGTTTCTTTTGTAAGTTGTTTCAGTTCCGATACAGATATATTCTGTCCGCCAGTCACTCCGCTATGGACGGTTGCTTTAATTCCGGCATCATCGAGCCACTTCTGAAATTTCGGATGAAACTGCTTGAGCTGCGCCCTTTTTGTGAGCTGATCGGCACAGAGTTTGAAGTCATATCCATCGTGCTTTTCATCCGGTACACCGGGCACATACATGATATGCATGTGCGGTGGTGACTCGATAACCGTAACGCCGTCTTTCTGTACCCGTCCTTCGTCCTTATGAACCGCTGCAAGGAATACGCATTTTTCGCCCATCGGGAGAGTCGATACAACATAGTTGTATGACTCTTTAAAAAATGCTTCTTCCTGCTCCGGCGGACAGTCCGTTGGAAGTGTAATAACCACTTCCACAGAACGGACTAAATTCTTTCTGTTATAGTGGAAGATTTCGCTTTCAATTTGTTTGCGATAATCGTTCACTTCTTCCGCCGTTTTTCCTCTTGATATGATGCTGTAATTATCTTTCGTTCTCTCCGGATCGATCTCTACATTTGAGGGAGTTTTATCCGGCGGAAGTTCACGCATATTGTGGCGGATAAAATACAACGTATCTGCACCATGTTTATCCATACTTGCCATAGTCGTTTCTCCCTTCTTTTTTTCTGATAGGTCTTCGCTTCATACGTCTTCCTGTTCCGGCTCCAAAGGTCGGCACTCCGTTCCCAATGCTGCCCGGCATCCTGACCAAAAGTCGCTATGCTCCTAATGGTCAGACGGCCGTGCATCAAAGGTC
>JAFUUG010000700.1 GCA_017483905.1 Bacillota bacterium | reverse complement strand
CGGGTATGAAAATCGAAAAAGATCCATCAGGCTATAACAACGGACAGATCGACTTGTTTATCAGGTTGAAGATGACGATTGATGCAAGCAGCTATACAAAGAAAAATGATACTTATGATGAATCTTATCATTATTCAGAAAGCTATCGTATCAATGAAATTTTAGATCAGATAAAGCTTGCTAACAACAATTCATTTTTGAACGCAGAACGTACAGCCACAGCTAACACAAACTTCATAATGGATACAGCAGAAGAAAACGGAAAAACGGTTTATTACTTCTACTACACAGGCGAAAATGCTGATACTATGAAGATTGTCAAACCAAAGGAAAGTACAGAAGAACTTTTCGATCATATAGATATTCCGATTTACAAGAAAGACTATCTCGGCGTATTCGATCAGCCGTATGATATTATTTTAGAGGCAGAGGGAATCCCTGCTGCAAATTATCCGGATGGACTGACAGTTGAAGAGGCGAAAGGTAATGCAAGTTCGTTTAATAAATGATCATACAACAAATTCAGATGAAAGGAAGATGGCGTAATGTTTGATAAAATCACAAAAAGAATCATCAGCTTTATGACGACTGCGGTTATGGCAACATCAAACGTGATGCCGTTGACTTCTATTATTGCAGAAGAAAACGAGCCTGATTTAACTTATCAGAGCATGGAGTTATACCCAAATGGTGAAGAAGCAGAGCAGATCGTTACACTGGATGGCATGATGCCGGAAGATGCAGAAGCTGAGGTTATTGATGTCTCTGCGGATCATGAAGGTATTGCGGCATATGATATTACGATCAAGGATGGTCGGAAGGAATATCAGCCGGATGAAGAGAATCCCATTAAGGTTGAAATTACCGATCCTGTGATCACGGAAAGCGTCACGCTCTGGCATATCCACGATGATGGTGACCGTGAACAGATACTGAATTATGCTGTTGAAGACGGCAAGGTCAGCTTCTATGCCACCGGATTTTCGGTTTATGAGATCGTAGAGAAGACGTATAATATTGACATATCTTATGATAAGGTTCCAGTAGACGGGGATACCTCTTTCAATGAGTATGTAAAACAGCCTGCCGGCGAATCTGGAAGTTTTTCTTATAGTGTGGTAAATAATAATTTTCCAACTTTACCAGCCGGAACAGAAACACAGATCAAAACTATAGATGAACTGAATGCTCATCTTGATGATTTGATATATATCAAGAGTGGTAATAACCATAATACATATGCTATTAATGCACAGGGATGGGCAGATTCAGGCAGAGAAGGTATTTTTGCCACCACAAATTATAATAGCGTGAATGATGCATATTATAAAGATGGAGCGGCTGGTTTTCGTTTTGAAAAAGTTGAAGGAACAACGAATAAATATTATATCTATACCTATTCTAAGCGAAACGATAATGCCTCAACACCATTATATGTTTCACGCCGAAGTAGTGACAGCACTAAATTGTATTTGAGAGAGAATAATGATACACAATGGGAGATAACTGTTAACAGTAATACATTTTCATTTAAAAACGGAAATTATTGGACTACAAAATCCAATTCGACTTATAGAGGATTTGCCAGCTATTCTGTCAATAGTCCGGGAGCGGGTGAAAAATTCACACTTTGGCTTTATAATCCGCCAGAAATGCAGGATGATTATTATCAATTAAATAATAAAACTTTTGGACTTGTAAATGCTAATAGTGGAAGAGCTTTACTTGCAGGGATCCGAACGGACACAGTAAATGTGGATAATATTGCCACGACAGTACTGGGTAGTCATACATTATCAGGTTCAGGAACTTATACATCTACTTGTGGTATATCTGGCTGGACGTTTGAGTGGAACGAAGGAACAACTTACTTCCTTAAAGCAAAAACTGATGACGGAGCAACAGAAAAGTATTTAAAAATGACTGCAAACGGATTTGAGTTTGTGGAAAGCAACGATGAAGCGTATGCATTTACTGTTATACCAGATAGCAATGGAAAAATAAAGTTAAAAGCCAAAGGTTATTATATTTATTATGATAGAAATATATTTAGAGTAAGTCCAAGTTATACAGATAATAATACTTATTTTTATACAGTAGATTTATCTGCTAATACCGATGATCCATTAGGACTCGCCGGGAGCACCTATGGTTTGATTAACAACAAAAACAACACTGCTGCATCCATGCAGGCATTGGCTGCTAATGAAAGTGAAAATACACTGAAAAGTCAGATTGTTCAAATCGGAACAGATGAATATATTTTCTTCGGTGATATGTCTGGATGGACGTTTACAAATATTGACACAAACAGATATACTTTAGCAACAACTGTTAACGGAGAAACAAAATATCTTAAACTGATTAAGAATAAACTGTATCTTTCTGACCAACCATATATTCTTACTGTAGTTTGCAGCAACGATGGCAAAATAAAGATTTTAACCACAACAGATAAATATGAAGTATATAAAAATACTAATTCCTTTGATTATGCCAATGATATCACTGGAACAGACCTGAACAGATATTTTGATTGTGTTATTATTCCTCCACAGCCGACAGAAGAAATATATGATCTTGATGGAAAAACATATGGATTAGCCGGAATCAACAGCAATAAATATTATGCAATGTCAAATACAGCACCAAATTCAACACAGCTTTCTGCAAATCTGCTGACATATAATACAGCAGATGAAACCTTTAAATGTGCCGATTCGCTGATAACGGGCTGGACATTCCACTGGCAGAACAAGGTAAGTTATACAATTTCTACTATTGCAGAAGATGGTTCAACAAAGTTCCTGAAAGCTGACAACAACGGCGTATATCTTGTGGATGAAACAGATGCATCAACCTTTTATATTATGAAAGATGATGATGGAAAAATTAAGATATGTGATTCGGCAACAGGAAAAAATATTTATTGCGGAAATAATGTGTTTGCTCAGGCAAATGATAGCAACGATGCAAACAGATACTTCCAACTTTTGAATATCGATAATCAAGACGATCCCTACCACCTCAATGGCGAGACATACGGGCTAATGTACTATGAAAGCGGTACATATGGCAATGCCCTTATGGATGAAACAAATAATGCAAAGCTGAATCAAATTGTGATCCGTGAATATGAAAAAGGCAATGAGATTACTTATAATAAAAATGGTATAACCGAGTGGACACTTGAGCCTGCTGCTGTTGCAAATAAATACAGACTAAAAGCTAATAACGGAAAATACATTAATTTTAATAGTAGCATGCAGACTATTTCACTGGCAAATACTGAAAGTAGTGCAACATCATTTGAAGCTACCACACAGCCTGACGGGACAACACTGCTTTATGCAGACGGAAAAGCTATCATTCTTGATGGTATGAACTTCTACAAGACAAACATCAAAGGAAAGGAACTGTATGTTTCAAAAAACAGTGATATTACCGACTGGACATTTGAAAACGTAACTGAGGATAAATACCGTCTGAAAAGCAATGGCGGAAAGTATCTGAAAATGGACGGCGATACGATCACAATGACAGATTCCGCAAGTGAAGCAACTGCTTTCAAGGTGATACCGCAGGACGGTGCTGTTATGCTGTCTGCCGGCGGAAAAAAAGTTTATTTCGACGGAACGAATTTTATCGCGGATACAACAGGTTCTGTTCTGAAATTTGTTCAGAAAAAAACTATCAGCGGTGAAGAGCAGCTCGTATATTCAGCATACGCTGTAAGCATAGCTGAGCCTCAGGACGGCGACCAGGTCATTGTATATACCCGTGTCTGGAACAATGACCAAAAGGAATACGAATACTATGCCATTGACTATGACGGCTCACTGAAGCGTATCTATCCGAGCGGTAATAAGCTCGTTTGGCTGGACGATGCAGTTAATACGTTGATGTGGGAATTCACGGTATATCACTATGATGACGGTAGAGAAAATGGTTACTATGAACTGAAAAACACTGACTCTGATTTGTACATCGCACCGCAGAAAGCCAAAAATGGACAGGAAAACATCTTGCAGGGGGGAATTCTCGGCATACAGCTTCCCGGCAGAACAAACGGCGAGTATTATTCGGATATCATTGCATGGGATGAGGATGATTACGAATATGCTGCAATCAAGGGAGATAAGGAGTTAGGAAAAATAAAATCCACCTATTTCACGGATTCTGACAAGACTTGGTACTTTGCTGTGTTGGATGAATCTGATGAAAATACTCTGCATACTGTTGACACTGTTGATAATACCGAGCATGGTATTACAATGAGGATGTATGATTTTACCAATACACGTAGTAATATAAACGGTGCACAAAATAAATTAATTGGAAGTGCAACTAACGGCAATAAAGATCCAGTTCAAGGTTTATTGTCCACAGATTTAAAAGAGAATGGCTATCCTGATACATTGAAGCGAGAAGGCGGTGGTTCTCTGAAAGATCTATTTAATGCCCAAAGCACTGCTATTGATCAAACTGGCTTTGGTGTACGGGAAGTCAATCACCTTTTCATTGAAAGTATTTATAATACAACAGGATATTTTGAGTTTGACAGTTGCCAGAATACAGCAACACTTGTACCGGATGGCAGCCTTGTGCAGCAGACAGATAAAAACGGTAACCGATTATTTATAGATGATAAAGGTAAACTGACTACTGAGTCAGAAGGCAACACCCCAATCTATAATTTTACCGTATACAAGGAACTTGGTACGCACGATGAATCACAGCTGGATACTAGAAAACACGGTCAATTCTTTCCATATAACAGATTGATTCCGGGAAAATATTCAAAAGCAAATCCGCAGAATCTCTATAATGCATTAGCTATAGAATTGCCGGATGATGACCCGAGAAAATATGAAAACCTGTATCACTTTGCTCAACTCGACGGTACTATTGTTGCTAGTAACGGTAATAATTCGGATCAAATGGTCAACTGCTACAACGGCATGGAAATGGAAGCGAGCTTTCTCCAGACACCGAGCGGAAAAGATGCATGGGGACACGATGTTATCTTTGAGTTTACAGGTGATGATGATTTCTGGTTATATGTTGATGGCGAGCTTGTGATTGACCTTGGTGGTGTTCATTCAGCACTTGCAGGAAAAGTAAACTTTGCAACAGGTAGAGTTGAAGTCAATGGAGTAAAAACTACTCTTAAAAAAGTTTTCTATGATAACTATAAAGACAGAAATTATACCAAAGATGAAGCTCTGCAAAAATTATTGTTTAATCATTATAGAACTGAATATGATACTTGTTTGGCATCTCAGGCATTACAATATTTGCGTTCTCAATATACAGATACAACAATGTCCGATGAAGACTTGATCTCCGCACATCAAACCGAATATGACAAGTATATAAACAGCCATAATAATAAGAAAGAAAAGTTTGAATATCTGAAATCGAATTATTATAGCGAAAGCCTTATCACAAATAATCAGGAGGAATATGACGGCTATCTGTCTACAAAGCATACTACAGAAGAAGCACAAGAATATGTTGATGAAATCTTTGAGTGGAACGGCGATTATTATGATGGTACAATAAATGAAGATTCAAAGCAATACGTTTTCAAGGATTATACCGAACATAACATGAAGATATTCTATATGGAACGTGGTGCCGGTGCATCAAACCTGCATATGCGCTTCAATCTTTCATCTGTTACCGAGGGACATGTTTTGTTTAACAAAACGGTAAAGGATACGGATGGAAATAATATCAATAATCCCGATTTTGATCTTAACACACTTGAATTTCCGTTTAAGATACAATATAAAGCAGAGGAAAACGATGATTGGACAGATTTAAGAAATCGTGATAGTTACGACAACTATGTACCACAAGTTACATATCAGGGTTCTACACAAAGAGTAGATTTTGCTGATATATATGTTTCTCCGAGGGATACAAGCAAAACCTATAATAATGTTTACTTTCTTACCCCGGGTAAAAGCCTTGATATAGACTTCCCTGATGACGCAGTTTTTTACAGAATATGCGAATGTGCGGTTGACCCAAGTATATTTAAAGTTGCCACAAACGGTGAAGGTGAGCTGACGGATGAATTTGGAAATACTGTTATAGAAAGCGGAAATATTCAAGACTTGTATACTCAGTCAGTACAGGTTAGAGAACAGCCTAACATAAAATTTGAAAATCGTATTAATACAGAGAATATCAGACATCTTGATATAACGAAATACCTGTATAATGATCAAGCCAAGACAGATAGAATAACGGATGACACAACCTTTAATTTCCGCCTTTATCTTTCTAACGGAACAAGCAGTGTGCTTTCTTTGGCACAGTTAAGAAAATATTATGTGCTTGATGGAAGCGGAAATTTTTGTAAGAGAGTCGATGGCAGCTTTGTTTCAATTGGAAAAAATAATATTGATTCCCTTACAAATGAGGAAAAGCTGGCGGTATCCTTCTATTCATCAATGAATGGCTCGATTTCCAATATTCCGGCAGGATACACAGTTCGTGTACCGGGACTTATTGTGGGAACAAAATTTATGGTCGAAGAGCGTGATTATGAGAATCCGGTTGGTTATCAGCTTATTGATTTTGTATGCGTTCAAGGCTATAAGGAAAATGAAACTACGCAAACCACGCCTGAAAGAAGTTATAGCAAAGACGAAATATATCAGATTGAAGAAAATGGACAGCTTGTAACAAAAAACGTAAAAAATGTTGAGAGTGCGGGTACGATCATAGCAAATCATCAAGCACAGATGCTGATAAACAATAAGAAAGGTTACGGCATTAAAGTTGATAAGCTCTGGAGCGACAAGGACTTTGCAAAATATCATGATGATATACACACAGCGGTCTATATCAAAAACGGTGATACAGAAACATTGCTTCCCGGTTCTGTGAAGACTATCAAAAGCCCTGATACTTCTGTACTTTATTTCTTTGATGATCTGAGCGCTGATACGAATGACACAAAATCTATCGACAATTACATTGTGTATGAAGTTGAGGTTGACGGTAGCGGTGATGTAACAAAAAAGCTTACAGCCTTATCAGATGAAGATAAAACACTTCCTTCGTCAGGTAATTCACAGATATTCCATGCAGGAGAAAGCGAAAGTGAAAAAAATCCCGCTGAATATAATGTGTTGTATCCTGAGCTTACAGATGAGAAAAGAGTTTTATCGGACAATGCTCGTTATCGTAAAATTCAAAATCAGCGAAAGGGTGGTATATCAGTTAATCTTTATGAGTGGAACGTTACTGCAAACCCGGATGTTGCACTTTCAAACGGTAAATTTAAGCTTTACAGAGGAACAGGCGATAACAAGAAGTTGCTCGGCACATTTACTTCCGATGAAAGCGGAAATATTACTGTCATCTATGGCTTTGAGGAAAGTGGAACTACTGTTTTTACCCTTGAAGAAGTAAGTGCACCGACAGGATTTGAGAGTATGCCCAAGCCGATCATGTTCAAAGTTACAGGAACTTCTGATAATGAAACAGGAAAAATCACATTTGAGTTCTGTAAAGAAGTTGATGATTGGTCAAATCCGAATGACGAAGAATTCAATGAAGATGACAAGAATCAAACCGATGGAAAAAACTGGGCAGAGTATAAACTTACTCCTCAAGGCGAGGATGAATTTATTGCTAAAATCGACATCTATAATCCAGGATTCAAGCTGAAAGCTATCAAGGTCGACAGCGAAACAGGAGATATCATTCAGGACGAAGGAACAAGATTTGCCCTCTACAGAAGTCGGGAAACCGCTTTCGGCATTATAAAAGATAATATCCCTATGACAGGATTCGAAAACCTGATAACAGGTAAAGACGTTAACGGGAATAATACGATAGATGATGACGAAAAAGGTGTGATTGAAAAAATCAATAATTCACTTCCGGCTGGTACTTACTTTTTAAAGGAAATATCTGCACCGTCAGGTTATGAAGCTGCAGATGAAGATATTGGCTTTACAATATCTTCCAACGGAGAAGTATCTATGGTTAACAGTGGACAAAACGAATATCTGACAAAAGAAAACAACACATACATTATTAGCATAAAGAACATTCGTACCAGCGTTGACTACTATTTCGACATCGAGAAGATCATCTTTGTTGACAAAAACATCCATGACAGCGATCCAGAGCAGAAGTTTGTGTTCAAGGTAGAACAATTTGTTGAGGGTACAACAGATTTTACAGGTGCTCCGTTACAGGTCTTTTATGTGACGATGAACTGCAAAGATTCACTGACAGGCGGCTATCCGTATGCAAATGTGCTGCCGACTGAGGGAAAGTATACCTATGCTTCCGCTGACAAAGAAGTGACTGTAACCTATAAAACGGATGTTTCGTATACATTCCCTGCGGCGATCCTGAAAGGCAGACAGACGGTTCATGTGCAGCAAGACGGAATTTACCGCATTTCTGAGGTGACGGAGTGGTCAGGCACGGATTATGATTTCTGGACGGGTTCCAATGTCTACAGAGGCTACGGAGACGGTACACAAGACGGCGTTGCTAAAATTGCAGACGGTTTCAAAGACAGCAAATCTACAGGAACGAATGTCCTTCCCGCAAATGATGCAAACTGCGTCTATATTGATGTGAAAAAGCTGAAAGCCGATTGTTTTGCGAATGAAACTGCAACGATCGACGGAAGAGAAGCAACACGTCCGAAAGCCAGCTTCACCAACAGCGAGACCGAATACGCATACCTCAGTTCACAGGCATATGCTGAAAACACTGTTAAACGTAGCAGTACATAAGAAAGGAGGAGCCTTGAATGAAAAAGAACAATAAAAAGAAAATATCAGGTATCAGCGGTATCATAGCAGCATTGTTCATCGCTCCTCTTATTGTTTTTGCAGCGATCTATTACAGCAGTGAAAGAAAAAACAGCTTTGCACCGGGCAACGTTGATATTGCTGTAAATGAAGGAAATGACAGTTCCGATGAAGGTGAAGAACTTGAAAAAGACTATACCTGGGTAAAGTCTGGTAATAACTATATTGCCGATAAGGATGTCAAAATCAAGGATACCCGAAAAAACAGCGGTGAAGTCCTGAGAGTTACTTTCATTCCTATGTGGTATGATATGGATGAGCAAAAAGAATCGACAGATGTTTTGAGTGATGTTTTCAATTTCAATAGTATCAGTCAAGAAGGTGATAGTTTAACCTATTGTGACCACAATTCGGAAGATGGCAATGATCACAGTAATGATAAGAGCATCACGCTGAACTT
>JAFUUG010000699.1 GCA_017483905.1 Bacillota bacterium | reverse complement strand
TTCTCAGGAGAATATCCAGCCTCAACGAGAACTTCAAAACCGCATTTCATAAGAGCTGCAACGCCACCGCAAAGAACAGCCTGCTCACCGAAAAGGTCTGTTTCCGTTTCAACTCTGAAAGTAGTTTCCATAATAGCCGCACGGCTGCCGCCGATACCTTTACCGTAAGCAAGACCTATATCTTTTGTATCTCCTGATGGATCTTGTTCAACAGCGATAAGGCAAGGTACACCTTTTCCTTCCATATACTGACTTCTTACAGTATGACCCGGTCCCTTTGGTGCAATCATAAATACATTTACATCAGCAGGAGGTACGATCTGCTTGAAATTGATATTGAAACCGTGTGCAAATGCAAGATATTTACCTGCTGTTAAATTAGGCTTGATTGCTTTATTGTAAAGATCGGCCTGTTTTTCATCGGGAACAAGGATCATGATAACATCTGCTGCTTTTACGGCATCTTCCGTAGTCATAACTTTTAAGCCGTTATCTTCAGCCTTTTTCCATGATTTGCTGCCTTCATAAAGACCTACCACTACATTTACGCCCGAATCCTTGAGGTTTAATGCGTGAGCATGTCCCTGGCTGCCGTAGCCGATTATAGCTACTGTTTTGCCGTCAAGTAAGCCTAAATTACAGTCATCATCATAGTATCTTTTTAATTGTCCCATTTCAACTTTTTCCATTTTAATTTTCCTCCTAAGAATTTTTTAAAAATTATTTGAAAGGTGAATATTCACCGGAATAAACTTTTATTTTGCCTTTCGGATAGAGCCGTTTCCTCTGCAAAGTGCCGTAACACCTGTCCTTACTATTTCCTTTATTCCGTAAGGCTCGATGAGATCGATAAGTGCCTGTATCTTTGACTGATTGCCTGTCATTTCTATAGTAAGTGCCTCTGTGGCAACATCTATTATATTTGCCCTGAAAATATCAACTACACTTGCTATTTGTGCTCTTGTGGCACTGTCACAGGTTACTTTTATCAAAACAAGTTCTCTTATCATTGCTCTCTTTGTGTCAAGTTCCACGACCCTGATAACATCAACAAGCTTTTCAACTTGTTTTATTATCTGGATTATTTCGTTTTCGTCACAGGTAACAACAACCGTTATTCTTGAATATTTGTCGTCTTCCGTAACTCCAACGCTCAAACTATCAATATTATATCCTCTTCTGGAAAAAAGTCCGGCTACACGGCTCAGAACACCTGCCTGATTTTCCACCAGAATTGACAGAACATGTCTGTTCATGGCATTCCCTCTTTCTCAAGTTTGTGCATAGAGGCATATACGACCGCAGTGGTAAATATTCGTATAAAAAAACCCCGTACCCAGCATTAGCAAGGGACGAGGATAATCCACGCGTTACCACCCTAATTAAACCTTATAAATAAGAAGGTTTCAACTCAGTAGGTTCAATAAAACCCTGACCAATAACGAGGTCAACCGATCATCTCTTACTCTCCCGCAGGATTTCCGAGAAACTGCTCCTGAGTGATAGATACCAAAGGACTTTGCTGCTGCCTCGCACCAAACGGCAGCTCTCTGAAAGAAGTCAAATGGCTCCCGGTCTCAATCTTTGCATTTACACCAATATGCTAATTAAATAAATACAAGGATATTTTATCAAATGATACCTGAAATGTCAATATTTTTATTAAAATTTTCCGAAAAAATAATAAGTAAAAAATAATTTTTCAATCGACAATAAAATTGTGCATTTTTTCAGCTTCATTTCCCATCAAGGTTTATTCAAAACAGGATCGCTCTTCTTCGGCTAATAGTTTTTCGGCAATTTTGTCATCGTCATATTCGAGGTTGTTGTCAATGAAATATATTATTCTGTTATAGCGGCATACAAAATATTTGCAAAATCGGTATAACTCATAAACAAACTTTAGCAAAAGCAAAAAAGCACTCATAAACGGAAAATATTTCCTTTACGAGTGTCTTTTATCTCTCTTTAATGTCTTTTTTCTCTTATTCCTCTTCGTCCTCATCATCTATCTCTATATTTTCAAGCATTTCAAGCTGCCCCTTTATAAGCACTCTCATTTTCGTTTTCATCGAAACATATCTGTTCTGAAGTTCCGTTATCCTTGCGTTCATCTCGTATAATCTTTTGTTTGCATCCTGCAATATAGCGTTCCCCCTCAGCTGCGCCTCTTTCATTATCTGCTCCGCCGTTGTATTTGCATTGTTCTTAGCCTCTGCCGCAGCCTTTTCAGCCAGTATCACAGATCCCTTTATCGTCTCTTCCAGCTTCTTGTAATAATCGAGAGCCTCTTCCAGATTTTGTACTTTATCATTCAGCTT
>JAFUUG010000698.1 GCA_017483905.1 Bacillota bacterium | reverse complement strand
GTCATTCGCTCCTTCAATTATCAATTTACAGTAAAATTCAGTAAGGTCATTTCGTTTGTAGTTCGGCATGAAATAAAGAACCTCGAAACGCTGTCCCTTAAACTCAAAGTACATATCGTTTCTCGGTTCTTTTATCGCACCCATTCGTGTGGTTATTTTGTGTGTTATTTCTTCCTGCAGGGAACCGCCCTCCATTTTTATTTCCTTGCCCCGCAAAGGCAAAATCTCCGCCCACACTCGCTTTATCTCTTCATAGCCGTATGAAAGTTCGTTAAACTCCGTTTTGCCCTCCATTTTGGCGAATACGGCAACACGATGCCGTAAGCGTTCAAGGGTATTCTTCATAGAACCACTCCATCAAAAAAGCACCTATCGGTTAGATAAGTGCCTTCATAAAGTACATTATTGTTCATTTACTTGTTTTAAACATAGCTGTATCAATTCGGAAGATATATAAATCCCACTATCGGATAATTCATAAAGCAACGGTTTTAGCGTTTGGATAAATCCTAATTGCTTCGCTTTGATAAGAACACCTAATGTTCCGGTCACATTTAATTTGAGGTATTTTGCGTGCTTTTTAGCATTCTTATCATCTATGATCACCAAATCAGCATTTTCTTCCTGCGCCAATATCATAACCTCAACTTCCCCGTCATGAAGTTGAGTCTTATACATTAGCTTTGCTAAAGTATTTTTTATCTGTCCTATTTGTATCCATTCTAAAGATGCATCTACTTCTTTTTTGCAAATCGAATCACCTTTTGCGGATATCTCATTATAGACAGCTAATGGAATAATTATTTCACCATATAATTTTTTTAGGATATCCAATTTTCCTATATTGCAAAGTGCGATCAACGGAGTTGAATTTACAATGACCTTACGCATTTGACAATTCCTCCATAAACTCACTTTCTGATGCAAAAGAAAAGATTGATATATTATTTACACCCAAAAATTTTATAAAATCTTCTTTTGACATACCCGCTACACTCGCACAATATCCAAGAGAAACTTTTTTGTTTTTATACAAGTCCAATGCAATCATCTTTTTTACATAATTAGCAAATTCATCTTCACTTTCGTGAAGGTCTATAAAAATCTCTTCCGGAACATCAAGCATAAGTTTAAACATTTTAAGTCCTCCTCTGTTTCATTAAAGATAGAACATTTACAATTCTGCCATTGAAACAAGTATAGCATAAAAGACTGAAATAGTCAAAACATATTCTCACTTTCTCTAAGTGGAAACAGGAGAGAGCGAAGTGTCAATGTAAGTTCGTGGTGGTCGGCATACTCTCTATGCTCGTACAAATACGCAAGTGTATAAAGCACAGCCGCCTTGCTTAGATTGGAAGCCTCAAACTCCTCACGCTCACACCTTGCAACATCAAGGCAAAGCCGGATAGCAGTATTAAGGAGTGTCTGTATTAGAGAATCATCTTCATCAATGTCTATCCTCAGATAGTTTTTTGCCTCATCGACCGTTACCATTTCGCTCCCTCCGTTTCTGCATTATGCTTTTTCTTTACTTTTTTCAACGTCCACAGCTTTTGTATTTGGCTTTGCTGCTGATGCCGTAATTCTCAAAATCTTTACAGCCTCCGGAAGTACCAGCTTTCCGTCAACTCTCTCTTTTGC
>JAFUUG010000697.1 GCA_017483905.1 Bacillota bacterium | reverse complement strand
TATTTATATAATAAAATTTTTTATTTTTATATATAAAAAAATTATATATATAGCCGTCATTAACTATCACCTTAATAGATATTAGGTTATTCCAAAAACTCGGATTTCAGCCTAAGTCCAACAATCATTCTACTCTTTTTAGTCCTCTTTCTCTCAAACCCCGCAGACTCCAAAGCGGTATAAAAGTCCGTTGTACTTCTTGCAAAATCTCCCATTCTACCGCAATATGCTCTGTATTCTGTGTAGAGCTGCCCAGACTTTTCGCTGTATGCCTCGTCAACCTCGCAGCATTCGTCGATAAACTGCGTGAGCCAGTCATTGTTCTCTCTGTAAGCATTGATGGCATCACTCACAACTTTTGGCACATTTATTTTACATTTTTCGGCAATTACCTTTTTCGCTCCCTCGATTATCCACGAAAGAACCGAACCGCCTGCGTGTTCGAACAGGTAATCGGAATAATTCTTTATATCCTGTGTGCTTTCAATGTTCGCCTCGAACGGTATCACAATGAGCCGCCGCCAAGTTCCCTTATCGAGTGCCCCAACTCTCGGCAGATGATTGGTATACAGCACGAGTGTATGCGTGGGAACATAGCTGAAAGGGTCTTTGTATTTCTTCTCTGCGTATATCTCATCGGTGGAGCAAAGCTGTTTTACATTCGAGGTACTGAGCCGCATTCCTTCTTCAAGCTCTGCGGCAATAAGCAGTCTTTTGCCTTTCGCCTCTGCAAGTTCCGGCTTTACATTTCTTCGGCAGCCGACAGTAAGTACATCCGCAGAGATATTTCCGCTGTAAGAGCCGAGGACTCTTGCGACTGTATTCCAGAAAGTAGACTTTCCGTTTCTGCCTTCGCCATAAGCTATTATAAGTGCCTCAACATACACCTTGCCGATTGCGGATAAACCGACTATTTTCTGTACATATTCGATAAGCTCGGTATTTCCGCAGAAGAACAGTTCGAGTGCCGACTCCCATTTGTCCGAGCCTTCGTTATCGGGAGATACCGCTGTTTGCTTTGTAATAAAATTTATAGCTGTGTGGTCTATCGGCACTCCCGTTCGCAGATCATAAGTCGCTGTAGGCGTGTTCAGGAGGTACTCATCAGCGTCAAGTACACTATGCTCCACTTCAAGCATCGGTCGAGCCTCTTTGAGCGTTGCGGTGATGTTCTTCGATTCCCGTCTTTTTATTACAAAGTTCTTATATGTTACCGCCTCTTTGTACCTTGCGAAAACTTCCGCTTGTACTTCCGTAAATTCTGTGAGTGCCTTTTTCTCGCTCATCTTGTTCAGTATTGCCGTAACTCCCGAAGTCAGCATTTCGTCTTTCAGCTTAAAAAGCTCGCTTTCGGCTTCCTCAAGCTGCCTTGATGTAAGCTCCTGTGCTATGCCTTGAGCCTTTGGCTTTGACTCCTCCCAGTAGCTCCCGTTATACACCATATAATCCGTAGACGGTGAGTATCTGAGTGCATTCGCATATTCGGCGGCAAGGATAAGAGCCTGTCCGACATCGGAGAAATCATCGGGACGAAGTGCAAGGGAAGCATTATACTTTTCGGGTGGTATGTAATTTTCCTGCTGTGATATTTTCTTCCAAAACTTGACGGCACTATTCCATATAACTTTTAATTCCGAATCATCAAGCGGAGGAGAGCATTTCTCCGATTCGCTCATAAACCTGTCAAACGCCGATGATGTATTTCCGAAACGTTTCAATAATCGCCCAGCAAAGTGCGACATCGTACTGTTGCGTTTGCCTTCGGGTACTTTCTCGGTCTCCTTATCCCATCTTTCAAAAAAGCGTTCGTTTAAGAATTGGGATATCGTTTTATCACCGTCATATATTTCGATTTTCGGCTTTGCCACACCGAAGAGAAACCTTCCGCTGTCGAGTGCATTCGCATCAAAAAATGGGAATATGCTCTGTATCTCTTGTTTCGTTTTTGAGTATTCCTTATCATCGGTTATGACATCGGAAACGAAGTAAATATGAAACCTCGGTCGAGGTGATCTGCCGCCTTTTTCTTTCATGTTGTTCCTGCTGTATACAGCGGCAAACGCAACTCCCGGAAAGGTCGCCGCTACATCTTTCGGGTAGCACCAATCCGCCTCTTTGTCTGAGTGTTCGTTGTCGCAGTCGAGAGGTATGTTATCCGATTTTACAAAGTTTGAATTGCCTCTGTAATTGTTTTTATACTCCGCCATTACATGGTCAAATCGTACCGCTTCGGCGAGTGTCTTTTCATCCGTTATGATACATTTATGCGGATAAACACAGTTTGCTAATTTGCCCGCAAAGTCTGATTTGTAAAGTGTAAATTTCAAAGGAAAGACCTCCTTAATTTTAGCCTGCGATGACCTTTATATTTTCGGTCATCGCAGACAGCATTTTATTTCAATTCCATCGTTGAAGGCTGCATCAAGATATGCCTTATCTGCTTGTAAAAAAATTTGTATACATCTTCGCTGCAAATGCCTACCGCCGCATCATAAGAGTCGGGTATGTGTCCGAAATTGTCTGTCGATACCCACACGATATCGGGCTCGGCAAGAAGAATTTTAGCGTGTGCATTTGGTGATAAAAACATCTTCACAAGCGGAAATTCCGTCTTTATTTTTGATGCCGTATTATAAAATTTCGTGTTTGCGATAAGTGTTATATCACAGTTTACTTTTGATAAAATACGACGAATGAAAAATATGTCTGAGAAAGAATAAGTGCATACAAACATTCGTTCACAGTCTT
>JAFUUG010000696.1 GCA_017483905.1 Bacillota bacterium | reverse complement strand
TTCTTTACATTTTTTATGAATTCGTCTACTCTCTTATCAAAATTCTTTCTCTCTCCCGTAACTCCAAGAGAAGATACGCAATAAACAAATCCCTTAGCCTCTTTTACAAGCATCGGTATTCTTTCATCAGATGTTATGGCGATAAGCGGAACCATCGCAAGATCGGTCTTATCTATTATCGGCTTTATTTCGTCGTATTCCTCATAAGGAAGATCGGGTATTATAAGTCCGTCAGCCCCTGCCTCAATACATTCCTTTATAAATCTTTCCCTGCCGTAGCCGAAGATCGTTGAGTAATAAACCATTATCGCAAGAGGCACATCGCTTTTTTCTCTTACTCTTTTTATCATATCAAACATCTTGCCGAGCTTATATCCTCCGTTCAAAGAACGAAGTCCCGCCGCCTGTATCACCGGACCGTCAGCCAACGGATCGGAATAAGGCACTCCAAGTTCTATTATATCGCACCCCACTTCTTCAAGAGCATATATCAGTTTTTCTGTATCCTCAATACTTGGATCTCCTGCACAGATATAAGGAATAAATGCCTTTTTCCTGTCTTTTTTTAATTCTCCGAATTTTTTATCTATTCTGTTCATTTCATTCATCTCCCTTAAATTTCTTTACCGATATACTTTGCGACAGTATGAACATCTTTATCTCCTCTTCCCGAAAGATTGACAAGCACTATCTTGTCTTTTTCAAGTTCCTTTGCTCTTTTCATCGCCGCCGCAAGCGCATGAGAGCTTTCTATCGCAGGCATTATACCCTCATATTTGCAAAGTATTTTAAATGCCTCTATTGCCTCATCATCTGTTGCCGATATATATTGTACTCTTCCAATATCGTGAAGATAAGAATGTTCCGGACCTACTCCGGGATAGTCAAGACCTGCCGATATTGAATATACAGGCTTTATAAGTCCCTCTTCATCTTGCAGTAATGTTGTTTTCATACCGTGAAGTATTCCTGTTCTTCCCTCTGCAAAGGCAGCAGCGTGTTCACCGCTTGAAATTCCTTTACCTGCCGCTTCAACGCCTGTCAATCTGACATCTTTATCTTCTATGAACGGATAAAACATACCTATCGAGTTACTTCCGCCGCCTACACAGGCAAATATTTCATCGGGAAGTCTTCCCTCCATTTTCATCATCTGCTCTTTGGATTCATCTCCGATTATCCTCTGCATATCTCTTACCATAGTAGGATAAGGGTGAGGACCCACAGCCGAGCCGATTATATAGAATGTATCCTCCGCCCTTGCTACCCAAGTCCTTATAGCCTCATTCGTTGCGTCCTTAAGTGTACCCGTTCCGCTTGAAACAGGTACAACTTTTGCCCCAAGAAGTTCCATTCTGAATACATTGAGTTTCTGTCTTTCAATATCCTCAACACCCATATATACTTCACATTCCATGCCAAATAGAGCCGCCGCCGTAGCCGTAGCAACGCCATGCTGTCCTGCTCCCGTTTCCGCTATCACTTTTGTCTTTCCCATGTGTCTTGCAATAAGAGCCTGACCGATCGCATTATTTATCTTGTGCGCCCCCGTATGATTAAGGTCTTCTCTTTTAAGATATATCTTAGCACCGCCTATTTTCTTTGTAAGATGCTCAGCATAATACATAACAGACGGTCTGCCGACATACTGCTTCATATATTCCATGTATTCTTTTTTGAATTCTTCGCTTTTTCCGTATGTTTCATATTCTTTTTCAAGAGTTTTAAGCACCGTCATCAATGTTTCCGGAACAAATTGTCCGCCGTATTCTCCAAAATATCTTTCACTCATTTCTTATTCTCCTTATCAATCTTTTTATTTTTTCGTAATCTTTATACCCGTCTGTTTCAACGGAAGAACTTATATCGATCACATTCGGCTTTACTTTCTCAAAAGCCTCTATGATATTTTCTTCTCCGATACCTCCTGCAAGTACGGTAAAATATTTTTTTCCTCTCTCCTTTATTTTATCCCAGTCAAATGTTTCACCCGTTCCGCCGTATATTCCTTTCTTATAGGTATCAAATAATATGCCGTCGCAGCATTTTGCAAAAATATCGGCTTTCTTTAATTCTTCTTCATCTTTTACCGCTATATACTTCCATACTTTCCTGTTTGCCTTTTTACACATTTCAACAGTTTCATCGGAATGTAGCTGAATTATATCAAGTTTTGCCCTATTTGAGATATCATTTATCGTTTCTATATCAGTATCGGTAAATACACCCACGCATTTTATATCTTCTCTCAGTTTTGCTTTTATTTCAAGAGCAGTTTTAATATCTATCTGTCTTTTGCTCTTTGCAAATACAAATCCAACATATTTTATTTCTTCAAATTCATTCACATAATTTGCATCTTCTTTTATTCTC
>JAFUUG010000695.1 GCA_017483905.1 Bacillota bacterium | reverse complement strand
TGTCCGATACCGATATTTTAGAGTACGGCATTTCTTGCATCAAAAGCAGCAACGCCTGTGAAATATAGCACATCATCATTTCCGAAGTCGTATTTTTTCTTCTCATAAAGCGACACTTCCTCCCGATTTGTTGCAGTTAAGTGTTTCGGTCTTGAAATATTATAAATTAAATGTTATATTTAAAGCATCAAATGTTTCTTAAAAGTTATCATAAATTTATAAGGGAGTCAATAGCTATGAAAGAAATTTATAAAAATTTATATCAGTTTTCGGTTTATATACCACCAATGGATTTCACCATACATCAATATCTGCTTGCATCCGATCCTGCAATTCTGTTTGCAGCAGGTACGGTACAGCAGGCAGAAACAGTTTTGCCCGAAATACAAAAGATACTTGGTGACAGAGGTCTCAAATATATTTTTATTTCTCATAACGAATCGGACGAAATGGGCGGAATACCGGTGTTTCAAAGGGCTTATCCGAATGTGTCGGTCATTTGCTCTCAGCTTACGGCAAGAGAATTATCGGGGCTTGGTATCAATATAGATATGATCGTAAAAAACGGTGAAGAAAACTTAAAAGATGGTGAATTAAATTTGAAGTTTGCAAATTATCCGTCTGAGGTACATTTACAGAATGGGCTTGTTTGTATTGAAGAAAGCAGCGGTATATTTTATTCTGCCGATCTTATGCTGCGCTATGGCAATGGTGTGGGAAATACCATTAAATCAAAGTGGGAAGATGAAGTCGGCAATATTTCCGAAGAACGTGTGCCAAATAAGAGAAAGCTTGAAAACTTAAAAACTGACTTGTTAAATTTTGCACCGTGCTTTGTTGCCGTTGGTCATGGTTATTGTATAGAATGCGAGGTATAAAAATTGCATAATTCCTACTATGCCGCCCGAATTACGCAAAGCACATCAAAACAACGTTCGTGCAGTAATGGCTGCATACGGGTTCAGCACAAAAATGACAGAGAGTGAATGTGCTGCGGAACTAATGAAAATGTATCAAGAATTGACCGAAACAAAATAAACAAGCAAACCTACAACGGTAAGGAAATCGCCAAGAAAGAAATAATCACTTTCCTTTCAAAAAATGCACAGTATGTATCAAAAGATACGCTGTGCATTTTTTACATTGTTGGGTATTCTCTTAATATCTTTCTGTTCGCTTTATAATCGGGTACAAACTGCGATACAACACCCCAAAAATACTTTGAATGGTTTGGGTGCAGGAAATGTGAAAACTCGTGTACCACAACGTAGTAAATACATTCGGGCGGTGCTTCAAGCAGAAACAGATTAAGCGTTATTTTCCCCGTCGCGGGCTGACAGTTTCCCCATTGACTTTTTAAAGGCTTGATCGCTATCTGCGGATACGGAACGCTGTATTTTTCAAAGTTTTTATAGACCATATTCACATTCTTAAAAAGTATTTCTGTTGCCTGCGACGATACCCATTTTCTAAAGGCTATTTCAAGAGTTTTCTCTGCCGTTTTTGACAGGTAAAGCGTATCTCCGACCAAAGAGGAGTCGGGCTTTTCCGTCAAGGAAATACGCCTTTTCTCGCCTAAAAAATAGAATTCCGAACCGTCCGAAATAACGGGTGGGAACAAACATCTCTCGGCTTGAACCGCCATTTTATCAATGTATTTTTTTATCTTGTCGGCATTACTGCTGACAAATTTATCTATCTCCTGCAAGGAATAAAATTTATTGGCTGATACCGATATATTTCCGTCTTTATCAACACGGAGATGCAGTTCCATAACATCTTTGATCGTCAGCTTATATTTTATTCCGTCAACTTCTCTGATTTGTGCCTTCGGGGGCATTTTTTCACTTCCTTTATCGGTAAAATCAATCAAATATTTTTGCAAAGCAAAACATCGGGGGTTGGGGTCGCTACCAATCGGGTCTTAGGTCGAAAACCTAATAAACTGTGAGAGGCGTGCCTGTTTGGGGGAGTATTGGAAATTTGTGATTTTCACAATACCAATTTCCCTAAACGGCACGACACTCGCTATGTTTACTAATTTAGAAATCAGACCTTTAAAATGTAGCTTTTCTTGCGGTTTTATAAAAATACTTTCGCAAAGATATTTTTGCACATTATCGTCATTTATTTTTTATCATTTAAACGCTTTTTTCAATGCACAGTTTTGGGCAAATCAAGCCATTATAACTCTTCGAGGAATACCATCATAAAAAACACAACCTAAATATTTTTTACCCTATATTTTAAAACCAAAACGCCGCCCGACCGACTCACATAGCCCACACAGGCTATGTGGGTCGGCACACAAGGGCGGCACTTTTATTTTCGGC
>JAFUUG010000694.1 GCA_017483905.1 Bacillota bacterium | reverse complement strand
TTTTAAATTTTGATGTAGAGTAAATTTTCACAGACAAGGCGGAGGAATGAGCCATAGCGTTGGCTATGGTGATTGACGACAACGCAGTATGTGGAAATTTAGGCACGTCAAAATAAAAGATTATTTGTTTACAGTTCCTTAAAAAGGACTGAAAGTCCGAAGCCTCCAGCCCTTAAAATTTTTTATCTCTGAACTCTTCCCGAGCCGTCGCCGCCTGCAAGATTTTCTACATCAGCTCTTGTTACAAGGTTGAAATCACCCGGTATAGTATGCTTTAATGCAGAAGCTGCAACAGCATATTCAAGAGCAGCCTTCATATCCTTGCCGTCCATAAGACCGCAGATAAGACCGCCTGCAAAAGAGTCGCCGCCGCCAACACGATCAACGATAGGATTGATGTTATATTTTCTTGAATGATAAAATTCTCTTGTCTTTCCGTCCATTATGCAAGCTGACCAATCATTGTTGGAAGCTGAATGACTTTCTCTGAGAGAAGAAATAATGTACTTGAAGCCAAATTTATCTGCCATCTGATTGAATATATCAACATATCCCTGAAGTTCAAGTTCACCCTTTGTAACATCAGTGTTGCCCGGCTTGAATCCGAGAACCTTTTCAGCATCCTCTTCATTGCCTATGCAAACATCAACATACTGCATAAGGTTAGTCATAACTTTCTGAGCTTTTTCAGAAGACCATAATTTCTTTCTGAAGTTAAGGTCACAGGAAATCGTAACACCTTTAGCTTTGGCAGCCTTTAAAGCAGCTTCTGTTACTTCTGCTGCGATATCCGATACAGCAGGAGTGATTCCTGTGAAGTGGAACCAGTCAGCACCCTCAAAGATAGCATCGAAATCGAACTGATCTGCGGTAGCTGTGGAAATGGAAGAATGTGCTCTGTCGTATACTACATTAGATGCTCTCATAGATGCACCTGTTTCAAGATAGTAGATACCAAGTCTTTCACCGCTCTTAACGATGTGCTTAGTTTCAACTCCGTATTTTCTTAATGCAGCAACAGCGCAGGCACCAATAGGATTGTCAGGAACTGCTGTCACGAATTCAGCGTCATGACCATAGTTAGCCAGAGAAACTGCAACATTGGCTTCACCGCCGCCGTAGTTAATATCAAATTCGTCTGCCTGAATAAATTTTTCATTGTTTGGTGTTGATAATCTTAACATTATCTCACCCATAGTTACGATCTTACCCATTGGAATCGTCCTCCTTAGAATTGTAATTTTATCACTATGTAATTACAAAACACCTGTCGGCATCTTGTAACACACAATCGTAAAAGTACGTCGGTACATGGCATTTAAGCCGCCTTTTTCCCTCTGTACTTCCCTGATATTTTAGATTATAACATAAAATCAAAAATTTATCAATATAATATTTAATTTTTTCCACTGTTTTTTTATTTGACATAAATTTTATTCTTCAAGTGAAGTTTTCCGTATCGGTTCATAAATTTCTTGCAAAATATTGTTAAATATGATATAATACATTAATATATGGTGTAAATAAATTACTTTTAAATTTTGATGTGGAAATTTAGGCACGTCAAAATAAAAGATTATTTGTTTACACTTCCTTAACTTCTTTTTCGACATTCTTTAACATTCTTCTTCAAATATAATCGTTTCAGCGATTTTTTCATCATCCCAATCGGGATTTTCTCTTATAAGCAAAAATATCTTGTCAAGTATAACACTATTAATACCAAACCCACTCATGAGTATCTCCTTATCGACAGAATCTCCGCATTTCCTTAAAAAAGCAACTCTGTCCATATATTTACCGAGTTTTTCATGTTCTTTATCTCTCATGTGTAGTGTCATATACTCAATCCTCCATTTATTACTCTTTCTGACTTCCTCAACAGCCTTTTCAAGTTCCTTTGCATATTCGCCTTTAGGAGTTTCTCCGGCAATAAAACTCAATGTATCTTTCAGCTCATTTCCTTAATTTATGACCGTTTCATCCGTTCTGTTTTCCGCTTTCCTCTTAGCCTCTTTTTCGACATTCATTTTTTCCTTTGCCCGTCTTTTTTCAATTTCACCCTGAACATCATTCCAGTCAAGCCCTTTTTCTGCCATCATAACTTCCACATGAAAAAGAAGGTCGCATATTTCTCCCACTACTTCTTCCTTATTATCGCCCTTAGCCGCAATAATGACCTCCGTAGCTTCTTCCCCGATCTTTTTAAGTATCTTGTCAAGACCCTTTCCGAAAAGATAACTCGTATAAGACCCCTCTTCGGGATTTATCTTTCTTCCCTTTATTACATTATACTCATCATATAAAACATCGGATAAACTCATCTTTTTATTCCTTTCCCTAAAATTCTTCTATTTCCCTGTAAAAACAACTGTAATTTCCCGTATGGCAAGCCGCTCC
>JAFUUG010000693.1 GCA_017483905.1 Bacillota bacterium | reverse complement strand
TAACATATGCAAATCTCCTCTGGTTTTAGTTTTGTCACACTGTTACGGATTTCTTTAGGTAACTAAATAAAAAATATTATTATTATATATATTTTTTACTACATAACTCTGCCTTAACTCCGTGAACAATGTGACAAAAGTAATTTTTTTATTATTTGTAAATCTTAGGATTGACCATATAAACAGCATTTTTTGGGCGGCCATTTCGCAATTTGTCCGAGATGTCAATCGAACACATACGGACATAGCCATAATCCTCAAGGTTATTCAACACACCTTGTGCTTCCTCGGCTGAGCCGATCCATCGGCATAAACGCATAATATCTCTGCGTGTAATTGTTTCGGGTTTCTTTTCTCTGAATTTTTCAAGAACGGTAAGCAGTGATTTGAAATCAGCTTTTATGCCCATACTTCCGTAGGCGTTTACCGCATGGATAAGAAAATACCTGCCTATTTTTATAGCATCATCCATTATGCTGTCATCTATTAAAACGGCATTATCATATTCCAAAAAAGCATCTCCGATATCTTTCTTCAAAACATTACAACGTGCAAGTACACCGGCGATCCTCAATGTATTTCCTACAAGCTTTCCAAGCCAATCGCTGTACATAGAAAATTCATCTACAAGCTTTTTCTCTACCCAATTATAAAAATCACTTAAGAGCTTCTTTGCTTTGCCTGTAAGGTGTATCATTTCCGCCCTGTCATATCGTTTTTCTTGGAGGAGGTTGTAAATAAGCGATTTATACTTTAATGCAGCGGCTTCGGATACGGGTTCGCTGTTAAGAGAGCGTGTACCTACAAAGGATTTCGGCATCGTATACAAAAATCTTGCAGTAAGACCGCGATGGCGAAACTTTTTGTTGCTCATAAGATCGCATATCACAATAGGCTGTGCGGAAAGCAGTATTGTAAGACAAGCGTTTTCTACTGCTATAGACTGCCTCATTATTCTGTCAACCGAAATATTCTCTCCCGAATATGCCTTTAAAAACACATCAATATTAACCTTGTTTGAATACGTTCCCGACAACACATCAAAAATACCGCCTTCGGATGATATTATTGAAATTGAACCGTTATTCTCCGCAAGTGCCTCTGTTAACTTTTCGGGGGTTACATCATCAACATAAATTTTCAATGGTTTTATCTCCATAAAATTCACAATTTGGTCTACAACATCTCTTAATGCGTCATCAAAATCCTCTGTTGATGAGTCTTCTCCTTTTTTCCTTCTTTGAGAAATAAGGGCATTCTTTTTATTTTCAAGTCGCTGTTTTTGTACCCGTGACATTTCTATCTCAATACCATGTACTTTGTTGTACTCCTTAACGAAATCATCTATCGGTTTAGTTACAAATCGTATTATCGATGACTTTCTTTCAGACGGTTCGGCAATAATAACACTATACAGATTAGTCGGTTCAAGCCAATCTGCTTTACCCTCAACCTTATAAAGATTTCTCATACAAGCAGATGCGGCGGTAAGGCAGGCAACGGCAGCCATATCAACCGGAGTTTGTGTTGATTTGGAGATTTCCACAGCATAGTCTCGCATTGTTGATGGCAATGCTTCTATCGGAAATGTTGGCATATTTTCGCTTTCAAACGGCAGCGGCTCATCCCAAGACGATGATATTTCCTCGAATTCATTTTTTGCTTGTACGTTTCTTTCCTCTTGCAGCAATTTTTTAACTTTTTTATCATTTTCGGCAAAATCACACATCTTTATAAAAGACGTTTTTTCGTTTTCTTCCCCAAACTTATGCACTCTCACAAGGTCAAAAGCGTTGCACAGCTTACAGCTTGCCGGATCTGTTGCGTGAAAACTGTATGCAAACTTATCATCAAATACCATAACTCCCGCAATGCTGTCAGCGGGGATATAGTCATAACGATTATAATTTGCAGTCGGTGCATATACATCTGATAAAAACTTTTCAATTACAGAACTAATGGGATATGTACGGCAAAATACACCGACAATACCTTCTTTCTGTAAAGGGTCTTCTTGTTTTTTACCTGCTGCTTTTATGACTTCAGACTGTCTGGCAGAAGTTGGCCACTCTGCAACATCTTTCCAATCGTTATACATTCCGAGATACTTGTCCGGGTCAAGTGGTTTTGCTGACTGCTCTTCAAACACAAAATCTCCGTTTGACGGACACGATGCCCAGTACATCATTCTGTTGGCTTGATAAGTTGAGTCATCAAAATAGTCCATGCCTATCTGCTTTGCTATCATTCTTGTTAC
>JAFUUG010000692.1 GCA_017483905.1 Bacillota bacterium | reverse complement strand
CCGTATATATGATTGTATGGAGCATTTCATCATCGGGAATATCAACTACAGCCTCACGCCTTATCTCAGCGGAAAAAGCAAAACGCACCCCAAATATATTTCTTATACTTGATCAATGTATAGTCATAACATTTTTTATATCACTCTTTTTAAGTATAATTACTTTTACATTTTCCGATACCATAAGCCATATTCTTATAAAGGATCCCAGAACATCCCTTTCGCTTAAAATACTTTCCTTCTGTTTTCCTTTCATGGCTGTTGCATCTGCTTTAAGGGGATATTTCTTCGGATTACAAAATTCAACTGTACCGGCAATAAGTCAGGTTTTTGAACAAACAGTACGAATGGCTGCAATATACTTTCTTTCATCGTTCTTTATCCATAAAGGGCTTGAATATTGCTGCGGTCTTGCCGTTATAGGTATGGCAGCAGGCGAGATACTGTCTTTTTTCTATGTTTTCATTACATATTTACTTACAAAAGAAAGCCCGGATAAAAAACCCACAATATCACGCATAACGTCATTATCCATGATAATCTCAATGGCATTGCCCCTTACGGCAAACCGTGTGACCGGTTCATTCCTTTCAACAGTTGAGAATATACTTCTTCCTCAGCGATTACAGCTTTACGGTCTTTCCTCCGATGATTCTCTTGCACTCTTCGGTCAGCTTAGTGCAATGGCAATGCCGCTCCTTATGATCCCGTCATCGCTTCTTACTGCACTGTCAACAGCAATTGTACCTGCACTATCGGAAGCACAGGCAACAAGTAACTCATCAAGGATATCCCGTACTGTTTCAAGATCGATCCTTTTCACAATGCTGATTGGCATCGGAACATTCGGAATATTTTTAATTTTTCCGCATGAACTCGGCAAAACGATATATTCGCAGAACGATATAGGCGACATATTGTTTTTAATGTCATTTATATGTCCATTCCTTTATTTTCAGGTAACGCTTTCGGGAATTTTAAACGGACTCGGCGAACAAATGCTTATTTTTAAAAACAGCCTTTTATCCTCGGTAATAAGCCTTATCGTGATTTGGTTTTTCATCCCTCGTTTTGGCATAAATGCCTTTATATCAGGCTGGCTTATATCTCTGATAACAGTTAGTTTTATATCTATCCGTCACTTAAATAAAATAATAACTTTGAGTTTCGATCTTCGTCGGCTCGTTATCATCCCTTTTTTATCCATAATGACAGCCGTACTGTTTTCAAAACTTATTTACAGATATTTGTTTGCTGTTCTTTCTCCGTCGATATCATTATCTTTTTGCCTTTTGTCATCTGCCGCCATATATATATCACTTCTCCTGCTTCTTCGTATCATTACATTAAAGGATATTCTCCGCAGATAATATTTACTTCAAAAAACGACCTTGTATAATAATTCAAGGTCGTTTTTATATTAGGAACTGTAAACAAATAATCTTTTATTTTGACGTGTCTGAATTTCCACATACTGCGTTGTCGTCAATCACCATAGCTATGGCTATGGCTCAATCCTCCGCCTAGTCTGTGAAAATTTATTCTACATCAAAATTTAAAAGTAATTTATTTACAGTTCCTTAAATGCTATTTGAATCGTTCTTATCATTTTTTGAAATATTTATCAGTATCCCGACCAATGACATCATTACAAAAAGTGCTGTACCTCCGTAACTTATGAACGGAAGAGGAACACCTGTATTTGGCATTGTATTTGTTACAACGGACATATTTATAACACATTGCGTCGCAACCATAGTAGTTATTCCTGTTGCCACATAGCAGCCGAATCTTGTATCTGCTTTCATCGCAACAGCATAGCCTCTCCATATAAATACGCCAAAAAGTATCACAAGCATTATAGCTCCCACTATTCCAAGCTCTTCACATATTACCGCAAAAATAATATCATTTTGTGCTTCGGGAATAAAACCGAGTTTTTGTCGGCTTTGCCCAAGACCAAGCCCAAACATACCGCCGGAAGCTATCGCATACAGCGACTGTACCGTCTGATAAGCCTTATCCTTATCTGCCGTAAACGGATCCAGCCATACCTTTATTCTCTCCATTCTGAAAACAGCACCTGCGGCTATAGCTACAACTACGACCAGTATTCCCGCAACAGATAATATCGTAAAATCTCTTTTAAATTCCGGAGTTGCGACCAATATGATCATAAATCCTATGATGCCTATTATTATAGCCGTACTCAGATTTTCCTTTCCAACGAGAACAGTAGGTACAGCCATAACAGCTACGCACTTTAAAAGACCGATTTTCGTTTTCAGCAGATCTTTTCGCTTTGATATAAAGCTTGATAAAGTCACGATCACGGCAAATTTTGCAAGTTCTCCCGGTTGAATTGAGAAACCGCCTATTTCAAGCCATCTTTTTGCACCGTTTACGGTTTTTCCCGCTATCAGAACGACAACAAGAGCCAAAATAGCTGCCGCATAAATAAATCTCGCCCATTTTTTCAGAGAATTGTAATCCACGAACATAAATATTATCATTCCCAAAAAACCAACACCGGCAAAAATAAGGTTCTTTTTCAGAAAAAAATAACTGTCATAATTATAACCTGCATCCGTACCCGCAATATAATAACTTGCACTGAATACCATTATTATTCCGAAAAGTACAAGTGCGAGTGTACTGAAAAATATAACATAATCAAATTTTTCAAACATACCCGAACTTTTCTTTTTTTCCGAGATCATTCGGCGAGATGTGCTGCTTCTCTCCATATAAAATCACCTTCCCAGATTCCTTACTCTCTCCTTGAAAATATCGCCTCTCTGTTCGTAGCTG
>JAFUUG010000691.1 GCA_017483905.1 Bacillota bacterium | reverse complement strand
TATCTTTATTATTGTCAGATGAATTATTATTATTATTATTGTTGTTATATGTTATCTCAGGCTTTTCATCTGTATGATCTGCCGATACTGTCACATTGTATTCGGCAGGTATATATATCTTATCTGTCTGAACAACTATACCGAAACATACAGAAGAATTCGGCTCTATATTCTGTGTATAGTCAACAGCAGTTGCCTTTATTTTATTATCCGATATACTTGCTTTGCAGCCCCATGCCTGATTTATTGAAGCCCCATCGGGTACACCGATATTTGCAACCCAGTTAGTCGCATATTCTGAAGACTCATTTTTAAGCGTTACAGTCATCTGTGTAAATTCTTTCCCTCCGCCATTCCATGAAGTATCTTTCTTTACATCGACCGTTATATTTCCGCCTTTTGATGACGTATCCTGTGAATCCTTCAATATCTTGTCATAAGAAGTATCATCACCCTTTGGAAGTTCGTTTGATTTAGCCTTGAATATAAATCCCACACTTATTTCGGAATTTCCTTCAATAGCCTTGTTGTACGATACAGGTCTTATCGTAAGTTTATTTCCCGATAATGAAAAATCACCGTTCCATGAATTAAATATAACCGCATCATTTGGCATATCAAGCGTTACTGTCCAGTCTGTAACCACGCTTGATGAAGTATTTTTTATCTTTACATCAATATTTGAATAATTGTAGCCGTCATTGTCCTGCCAGTTAGCAACTCTTGAAACAGAAGAAGTCAGAACCGAAGATGCCGATAAATTGATAAGACAAACTGCCATTATCGCCGCTATCACGCAAACACAGATAATTATATTTCTTTTCCTCATTATAGCTGCCCCCTTTTTTATATTATTTAAGAGTTTCGGTATCAATAAACTTTGCATCCCCCCATATTCTTTCGATATTATAGAACGCTCTGTCCTCTTCATTGAAAAGATGAACTACTATATCCCCGAAATCAAGCAGTATCCAGCTTTTCGTCTGGAATCCCTCCGCATGATTGAGTTTTATGTCCGCCTCTTTGTATAATTTTTCGTCTACCTCATCAGCCATTGCTTTGAGCTGATTTGAATTTGATGCACTTGCTATCAGAAAATAATCGGCAATAGGTGATACCTCCCTGATATCAAGTACCGTTATATCTATTCCCATTTTGTCATCAAGTGCCTTGTAAGCTATTTTGACCGCATCAAAAGTATTCATGTTTTATCTCCTTTTTCTATAATATTTGAATAATAATTAAGTGCTTCCAAAGAAAGAAAATGTATCAGACGACCTTTTTTCCTGTTAAAATCTATCGTCTGCTTAAGGCACATATATACTGCCTTGTCTATATCCTCATAAGCAGTATTTCTCGTTTCTTCAAGTCCGTCAAAGTTCTTTCTTCCAAATTCGATATAGTCTGCTATAAATATGATCTTTTCAAGCATCGTCATAGCCGCATGACCCGTAGTATGATATTTTATTGCAGATAATATATCTTTATCCGAAATATCGTAATCATTCTCCGCTACTTTCTCTCCGAGGAAGCTGTGACAAAGATCCGGCTGTGCAAGCAATACCTCATCGAGAGGAACTCCGTATTCTCTGCAAAGTCTTAAACTTTCGTCATTTTCTATACACTTTGCACAATCATGAAGAAGAGCCGCCACACGAGCCTTATCCTTATCCTCATTATATATACCCGCAAGACGAACAGCCATTTCCGCAACCCCCTGCGTATGAAGATATCTTTGCTCGGTAAGTGCATGACGAAGTTTTTTGTTGATCAGATCTGTATTGTATGTCTTTTTCCCTGTATCGTCTGTATATAACGAATTATTTATTATATATTGCTCCACAGATTCGGGCAGAAGATACTTTATCGTTTTATTTTCAAATACCCTCTTTCGTATATCTGTCGATGATATTGCAAGAGCAGGTATTTCAAGCATCGTTATATCAGCACCGAATTTTTCCTTATAGTATTTCACATTTTCCGTAAATTTGACAGTACTGCTGTCCGGTCTTGTAACTGCCACAAAATGGCATAATTTCAGCAATACTTCAGGATCTTTCCATGTAAGTATCTGATTTATTGCATCTGCACCCGTAATAAAGAAAAGCTCCGTATCATCGCTGCATTTTTTTCTCAGTTCCCTTATCGTATCTATCGTATATGTCGTTCCTGGTCTGTCTATCTCTGTTCTCGATACATCAAAATGAGGATTTGTAACTACCGCAAGCACAGTCATAAGGTATCTGTGTTCGTCAGAAGCAAGCCTTGAATTTATCTTATGCGGTGGTCTGCCTGTAGGTATAAATATCACCTTGTCTATATCAAGCTCCTGCCGTACCGTTTCCGCCGCCACAAGATGTCCGTAATGTATCGGGTCGAAAGTTCCGCCCATCACAGCTATTCTTTTACAGTTTTTTATATTTAGTATATCGTTTCGCATATTATCTCTTTATATCATAATTCATATTCATAAGGTTTCTGATACTCTGAACATCGTCTGTTATATTTGCATCACCGTGTATAGTATGCTTTATGACACTGCTTGCAACAGCGAAATTTACCATATCCATAGGCTTGTAATTATGTATCATCGCATATATAAGTCCGCTTGCAAACGCATCGCCGCCGCCTACTCTGTCAAGTATGTTAAATGTAAATTTCTTGCTTTCAAATGTATGACCCTCATACCACATAAATGCCTTTAAGCTGTTTTCACTACCACTGTGGGCATATCTGACATGACGTGCAATACATTTTATATTTGGATATTTTT
>JAFUUG010000690.1 GCA_017483905.1 Bacillota bacterium | reverse complement strand
GAACTGTATCCTGTTCAACACTGAGACCTAGTGCATCGACCACAACAGCTGAACTTGATTTTTCTAGTTTTTCATTGATCTCATTAACAATGATCTGTTTTTCTTCGACCTTAGCCATTATTTAACCTCCTGTAAGATTTTAAGACCGTACAGATGAAATATAAAAACCTCGTCACAGACATGACGAGGGGAAATTCAGATTTCAACTCCTCGGCAGGCGGATAAATACATCCTTACGCAATAGCACCTGCTGTCTACGGCACGATAAAAATTATAGCAAATAGAGAAGGATTTGTCAATAGGTATTGAAATAAAAATATTAAAAAAAACAAAGCAGCTTTGACTGTTAAAAATATCCAAAAAAATCGAATTAAAATGCCGGCACAAGTGCAAAGTGCATAAAATAAATTGACTTGTTAAATTTATATCAATGAAAATGATATAAGTTGTTGAAAATATATTTTTTTTATGGTAAAATATAAATAGTAAAATATGAAAAGATTATGAATGAAAGGAGAGAAGCTTTTATATGGAAGCATCGGAAAAGCGATGGTTTCATTGGGCGGAAAATATGAAATCTATACTTGAAAACGAACTATTTGAGGCTTTTGCGGCTGTTTCCGAAAATGTATATATTTATGTCTGCGATGTAAAAACAAACATGTCAAGATGGTCTCCGAATGCGGTGAGTTATTTCGGCATGGAAAGTGAATACATAGAAGATGCCGCAAATGTATGGGGAAAAAAGATACACCCCTCCGATATAAATATATACAATGACGATATTGGAGCGGTATTTTCGGGTGAAAAACCGCATCACAGCTGTCAATACAGGGCGATGAACAAAGAGGGCGATTATGTATGGCTTGAATGCAAGGGCACGATGATAAATGACGAAAACGGAGAACCATTTGTATTTGCCGGTATGATGACAAGACTTGATTATCAGAATAAGTATGATTCTTTGACGGGACTTCAGACGATATATTCTTTCCATTCTTATGATTTTACGGATAAAAAAGGTGCAGCTATGCTCATCGGAATAGACAATTTCAGAAGAGTGATAAGCAATTACGGATACGCATGGGGCGATGATGTACTTGTAAGCTTTTCAAAAATGCTTAAAGAAAACTGCGGTGAAGATATAATGCTTTTCAGAATGAATGGCGATGAATTTATGATAGTAGCGGAAAATGCTTCACAGGAGGACATAAACAAATTATTTGAAAAGGTTAGATGCGAGGCAAGGAATATCTCTCTTGATGAGGAAAAGAAAGCAAGTATATCTATATCGGCAGGGGCTGTCATATTTCCCGAAAACGGTGAAACAAAAACGGCACTTTTGAATAATATGGAATATTCGCTTGAATATATAAAGAGCGAAAATAAGGGAAATATCTGTTTTTATTCCGGAAAGGTATTTGAGAGATACCGAAGAATACAGATGCTTAAAGATGATCTGAAAAACAGTATAAATAATGATTTCAAGGGATTTGAGTTATTTTATCAGCCTTTCATATCTCCGAAAAGCGGAAAAATAAAAGGCTGTGAGGCACTTCTGAGATGGAAAGGCGAAAAAATAAAAGACTCTTATCCGAGTGAATTTATAAAGATACTTGAGGACAGCGGAGAAATAGTGCCGGTCGGACTTTGGGTAATGGAAGAGGCTATGCGACAACAGAAGAAATGGCAGGAAAAATACGGTGATATTTGCATAAGCTTCAATGTTTCTTATCAGCAGTTCATGCACGAGGATTTTATAGATAAGGTAATTAAAAAGGCCGAGGAATACGGTGTAAATCCGACATCTATGATGATAGAACTTACGGAAAGCTGTCATGTTGAACAACCTGAAGCTCTTGCAAGAGCATTTACAACGCTTATAAGTCAAGGATTTCAGATAGCTCTTGATGATTTCGGAACGGCTTATGCTTCACTTGAAATGCTCAAAAAAGTTCCAACGAATTTCATAAAGATAGAACATTCATTTGTAAGAGAATTGGCAGAACCGGGACACGAGATAGATTATATCATAATAGAAAATCTTCTCTCGCTGTGCAGACGGCTTGACTGTAAGGCTGTAATAGAGGGCGTTGAAAACGAGAAGGTGAACGATATAACGAAGGATATGGGAGCTACGTTCTTACAGGGATACTATTATTCAAAACCTGTATGCAGGGATGATTTTGAAGAGATGCTGAAAAAGGATTCCCTAAAAACCGATGTGAAAAAATTATAATAAACGACAAAAAAATATTGTTTACTATCCTCCCTTAGCGGGATGCACACGATTATAAAATTTGATAAAGGAGAAATAAATATGGGATATGGTGCGGAAATTTATCTTGATGCAAATTATAAGCCCGATATAGGTAATGTTGAGTATTATGATATAACAGGCGTTGCAAATTATGTGAATTCTTTCTTTAAAATGCTTGCTGAGTGCGACAGGGAAAGAGTTGAAAACATGATAAGAAATCTGGAAATCGGAAAGACGGTATATACGGTTTTTAGATTAGAATATGAGGAGAATACAAGAGTAGACGATGAATTCTTTGCCGGGATAAAAAGGATAGCTGAGGACAGAGTTTTCATAAAATTCTACAGAACTTCAAAATTACCGGAAAAAATAGATGAACAGGCATTTACAATAAAGAAATTTCAAAATCTTCTCTCGTCTGAAAAGAATACCTATTTTGATTTGAAATTCGATACAAAGATGATAGAAACATATACCATTAATTACGGTCATGTTTCAGTAAAAGACAATATGCCTTTTGAAGAATGGAAGGAAAAGATAAT
>JAFUUG010000689.1 GCA_017483905.1 Bacillota bacterium | reverse complement strand
TTTGCGTTAGCAGCCTTAAAAAGTTCTTCACTGATTATGGCAGGAACAGCGCCTTTTGTTACAGACCATTTTGAAGGATCTTTACGAACCGTCTTTTTGCTGTCACCAAAGCCTACAACTTCCGTCCTGCCTTGTATCAAATTTCCGATGTAGAACTCATTACGAATTTTCTTTATTAACAGGTTAGGTGTCCATATTCCATTTGTTTTGCTGTTGCTGGGTATCCCTTTACAGTTAAGGTGTTTTGCGATTTCGGTTAATTTATATCCCTCGGCAGCCATTTTGAATATTTCCCTTACAACTGTTGCCTCACTTTCGATAACAAAAATTTCGCTTTTGTTATCGGGATTTCTTCTATAACCATAGGGCAATATTGATATTACACATTGTCCTGCTTTTCTGCGTGTTTCAAAAGCACTTTTTGTCTTTTTTGACATATCCATACTGTATAACTGGTGCATAAGGTTTTTAAGTGCGTATTCCATACCGCCCATAGTTCCCTTGTAGTTATTGCTGTCATAGCCGTCATTTACGGATATAAAGCGTATATTCAGCATTGGCAGCAGCATTTCCGTATAATAGCCGACTTCTAAATAATCTCGCCCGAAACGTGACAGGTCTTTGACTATAAGGCAGTTAAAACAGCCGTTTTGTGCATCTTCAATCATTGATTGAAATTCATCACGTTTACGGAACAATGTTCCCGAAGTACCATCGTCAAAATATTCTACTACATCCCAGCCGTTGAATTCGTTGTGATTATTTATGTAGCTTTTTAGCAGCATCCTTTGAGATTTTATACTGTTGCTCTCATCGGCAAGCCCCTTTTTTACATCATAATCTTCTTCCGACAATCTGATATACATTGCTATTTTATCAGCCATTCAGTACCGCCTGCCTTTCTTCACGCTTTGCAAGCGTTTCTTGCAGCACATCATCAAAACTTAACTGTACCTCAATATTTTTGCTGTCATATATAATGACCTTTTCAATTAAAGCATCGACCATTTCTTGTGACAGCTTGTGCTTATTTCTGTACTTCTGTATTATTGTTTTGATCTTTTCGCTGTCCACAGGGCTATGTTCAAGACTTTGTATCGACCGGGTTATAGTTACTAACTCACTTTCAATACTTTCAATCTGCGCCGAATATTCACGATTTAAGGCTATATATTCCTGTTCCGTTAAAATATCATCGATATAATCGGAGTACAGTTCACTTTTCAATGTGTATATTCGTTGTATCGCCCTTTGTTTTTCGGCTTGATGGGCAAGAAGATTGTTTTTCCGTATCAGCGTGTCGGAAGTACGGCTTACATCCTTTATGATTCTATCTTCTTCCAACAAAAAGGATATTTGTTCTTGTATGACCGAGAAAACCGTATCATAGAGTGTATCCGCCGCTATGTTTTCGTTATTACAAATATCATTACCGTAATCTTTTCGGCGGTTGCAAAACAAAATTTTGCGACCAATACCGTATGCGGCACCGCATTTGCAGAAAACCTTACCTTTCA
>JAFUUG010000688.1 GCA_017483905.1 Bacillota bacterium | reverse complement strand
GAAATGCGAACACACATTTCTTGGGTAAGTTCAAACCAAGATTTTCATGAGTGGGATTAAGAACTGCTGTCTGCTCTGTATCAAACTCCAAAATCGGTATTTCGTTTTTAATAATAGCCATACTATCTCTCCGTCAAATTCTTATTTAGCTAATTGATTATACCACATAAATATGAAAAATTCTACACATTAAAGCGAAAAGAAAACGGCAAGACCATTTTGTGATCTTGCCGTTATGCTTTGTATTTAGTTTCCAACACCGAGCAGGACTTTGAACTTCTGTAAGAAGTCAGGGTTCTGAACCATATAGTTAAGCATTGCTTCTTCGGTTATGCCTTGCGGCTCTTTCTTCGGCTCTACGGTCGCTCCATTGACCTCTGACGGGTTTTTCTTTTGGTAGAAGGTTTCTTCAAACCTTTGTGCATACACAAGCTCTACGGTATGAATTTCATCATTCAACACCATACCGTAAGGTGCTTTGATTTCTTTGACTTCATATTTGCCGAGATAGAGTTCACGGCTCTTGGCAAGTCCGTCTTTTCCCGTTGTAACGGTATCCACAATCTCGCCCTTTGTGAAGCGTACTGTTCCGTCAGGAGTAATAATATCCTCGGCTGCACGGATTTCATAAACTGCGCCCGAAAGTCCGGCGATTTCATAAATCGGCTGATAAATAACCTCGGCATCCTCCGAGCCGCTTACGCTTACTCCGTAGAACACTTCGCCGGTTTTCTCTACGGTGATTGTGCCTTTCTGTGCCATATTCGGCTTATCCACTTTAATCACTGTAACCCCGCTTTCTTCGGTAGCGTTATCCTGCGTTACATCGAAGTACACAGGAGTGCTGTCGAGAACATATCCATAGGGAGCCTGAACCTCAACAAGAGAATATCCCTTGCCGTATTCCAGCTTCGCCGGCGTCACAAGACAGCCGTTTGCGTCGGTGTAAAAGGTGTCGATTGTTGTCGGAGTCGGATAGGTAAAGGACATCGTAACAAGATTTCCTGTCGGATCGTAAATCTGAAAGCCTGCTCCGGCATAAGGAATGGGCTTGCCACTTTCTGCGTCCACCTTGACCACCTTGATATAGCTTTCAAAATTGGCATTGTTGATAAGGTAACGGTAGGTCTGTCCGTTTCGAGCAATGAACACATCAAAGTCCTTCATCAGCTCACGACCTTCCCAGCCGGAAGTCTGATGAACGGTATATACGCCGTAAGGCATATCCTTTGTCTGCCCGAAGCCGTTTTCGTCGCAGACGATAATATCTCGCTCATCTTCTTCGGAAGCGGTATAGCTTCCTGCGGTCTTGAGGTAGATTTCAAAGGTTGCACCGCTTTCCGGCGTTTCAATCTTGGTTTCTCCATCGTCGGTATGCTTGATGATGGCGATATTGCCCTTGATAACCTGCTCGTTTACATCGTTTGCAGTCTGATTGTGTTCCACCGTATAAAGCTGCGGTTCAGCACCGACCTTATGGATTGTGGTGTCAAGCAGATAACCCTCGGACGGAGTGATTTCACGGATTGTCCAGTCATTGTCGCAGACATATTCCTTCGTGGTGAACTGCCCGTTCTGATTCGTAACATATTTGTCCACAAGGGTTTCGCCCTTATAAATGCCGTAAACTGCTCCGGCAAGGGTAGCGTCGCCCTGGGCGGTACCTTCTTCACGGTCGCTCTTTGTCACGGTCACGGTAAACTTTTTGAGAATGTTTGTGAAATTGCGGGTAGTAACCTCTTTCCACTTAACAGGTGCGGTCTGATTTGCAGGCACGACATAACGGATAGCCGTATCCACTTCCTCGATGGTGTAGGGCATTGTGCCTGAAATCAGGACATCCTTAAAGGTAGCAACACCGTTCTTATCTGTCACGGCATACTCATCAACGGAAATACCGGAAAGAGATGTGCCGTAAAGGTGGAAGGTAACGCCCTCCACAAGATTATCCTCGGAGGATTTG
>JAFUUG010000687.1 GCA_017483905.1 Bacillota bacterium | reverse complement strand
CTGTGATTTTTCCTTGAATTGTGTCATCCGGTTAAGCTCGCCTACATAAGTATAGCAGTCAAGTATCCATGCAAGCTCGGCATGAGCGGAAACATGGGATTGATAATAGATAATGTTTTTTTCGGGATCAAGCCCCATTGCTATAAAGAGAGTGAGAAGATCTCTTGCTCTCTTACGGAGCTGTGTCGGGTCTTGTCTGACAGTTATGGAATGAAGGTCTGCTATACTGAAAAGACAATCATAATCGTCCTGAAGAGAACGCCAATTCTTTAATGCGCCGAGGTAGTTTCCCAAAGATGGGAAACCTGTGGGCTGCATTGCACTGAATATTACTTTTTTGCCGGTTGTTTTAGACATTTTATTTACCTCGTTATTTTAAATTATTCGACAGGCTGCATATAATTATTATAATATATGTCGCTGTATTTCTTTATATCGTCGGGTATCTCTACTCTTCCTGCTACGGAGAAATCGTCGATGCTGTTTGCCATTACATACGAACCCGATATTGTATATATATTATTTCCTATAAATAATGCTCTGGATACATAGTCTGCAAGCGGTGCTTCTTCATCTTCTCCCGTTTCATCTATTGTATGAGCTATCTTTGCTTTAAGCTCAAATGAATCTTCACCGACAGAATATACATAAGCTGCCGTTTCATTTGACGAGCTATGGTAATAATTATAAACGGGAATTGAGAAGAGATTCTTTTCCTTATCGAAAAGCAATGCCTTATGATTGTCGAGTATCTCCGAATAAGTGGAAGAATCGCCGATTATTTCATTAAAGCTCTCTTTTGGGTTTTTAACATCGGTAACATCAAACATTGATATTTTTATGCCCTTTGTATAAACTCTTGTAACAGGCTCTATCGGGATAATGTCATTATTGTTTCCGTCAAGCGGAGGCTCATAGGTTCTCGGAATGTATGTTTCTTCTTCCGTATCTCTTCCGAAACCGATAAGATGGTTGCTGTCATAAGGGTGAAGATAATTGCTGAATCCCGGAATTTTAAGCTCGCCTAAAATTTTTGGCTCTTTTATATCGGATAAGTCGATAACAAAGAGTGGATCGGTCTCAACAAATGTTACCATATATGCTCTGTTTCCGACAAAGCGAGTCGAATATATACGCTCTTCCGGTGCTATGCCTGTAAGTTCCGATACTTTTTTAAGCTGTGGGTCAAGGACATAGAGTGAATTGCTCTTTGATGTTTTACTGTCGGAATACTTTGATACGCTTGAAGTAACTCTGAAATATCCGTCTATACCTTCGTTTGAAAATTCGTCCATTGAAAATTGATTCAGAACCGTTCCCTCTATATTTGCGTGTGCCTTGTATTTAATATCACCGCTGTTAAGCGTGAACTTATATAAGTTCGTATTTCTTGAATAGCTCTTGCCGGTGTTGTCGTTCTTTGTGGTGGCAATATACATATTTTTATCGGAAACATATATATTTTCTCCGCAGCCCAAATATGAGAATATATTTGCCTCTTTTTCAAGGTCGGAAAGAGAAACGCTTATTATATTTGTATAATTCGGATTGACAACGTCCGTAAAATAATATACATCGGAAAAATCAAGCGCTCTCTTACCCGAAGCATTTTTAAGGGTATCATAGTAGCTGATAGGCTGATACTTGTCATTTTCATAAAGTGAATATACATCTATTGTTGAGATAAAATACAGCATATCATCTATCATTCTCGATGTGAGAAGATAACCGTTTACGGAAATTTCTCTCATAAGTCTTACATCGCTCTTATTTTTCATATTGTAGAGAAGACAGGCTGATTTGTTTTCTCTGTAATTATCTGCCATAACTACGAGGATATCCTTATTTATATAAATATCGTTTATGACTTTGCTTTCGATATTAACAGTGGATACATACTTCATATTGTCGGCAGGAACAGCCTTTACGATACTTATTGTATGAGGTGATGATACATAATAGATATATTCGCCGTCTGTCTTTACTATATCGGCTTCATCAACACCTTCGACCTGCGTATTTGTGGAAGAATGATCTGCCGAGGCAGAACTTTCGGCTGCGGCATTGCCTGTTGTGGTTTTACCAAGGTCGGCTCCGCCTTCGACCGTTGCGGTATCGTTTTTCTGAGTATAAAGACGAGGGATATTATTGAAAAATGACTCATCAATACCAAGTATTTTCTTTAAATTATCCTCTGAGCCTACTACAGGAAGATTATTTAGCTGTGTTTTAAGCTGAGAGATGACTGCTTTATCATTTTCACAGTCGAAAATATTTTCAATATTGCTTACTATTATAAGTCCGTCATCATAGAATACATCTTTCTCAAAAACCGATGCTACCGCACGAAGAGGAAGATATATATGACTGTTTATATTTTGCGGTGCGTAGTCAAGCATTTCAAAATTTTCACTGTCATTGTCAACAACTTTTATTTTGCTGCTGTTTGCGGAAAATATGATAGCCTTATTATTATAGCGGACTGTCATTTCCTTTGTTTTTGCATCCCATGACGTTGCAGCTCCGAATGCCTGCGAAAGAAAGGCAACAGGTACATACGCTCTGCTGTCAACAAGTACGGGAACTGTATCGGGGTCGTTTTCGTCAATAAATATCTGCTTTTCATTTTCAAGCGCAAGAGGACTGTCGATATAAAGCGCAACGGCATTTTTAAGCTTATCTTCGTTTCGTATCTCTGATGATGTCGGCTCATAAGCTATTATTTCGTTTTGCTTTGGCAGCTGGAAAATAAGAACAAGCAGAAGTATGAATATATATGCGATAAATATATTTATAACTATTTTATTTTTCATAATTATCCACCTCCGTAAAAAGTGTGCGATGAGATATCAGAAAGTTACGTTCTCTGCCATATAGAAGAGGAGTTCTTCCGTTTCGCTCCAGCCAAGGCATGGATCTGTGATAGATTTGCCGTAGATATTTTCATCGACTTTCTGATTACCCGGTTCAATGTAACTTTCTATCATAAAGCCTTTTACGATAGCAGAAATTTTCGGATTGTATTTTCTGCTGAAAAGGACTTCTTTGACGATACGAGGCTGCTCAAAATA
Organism: Bacillota bacterium; assembly: GCA_017483905.1. Lineage (GTDB taxonomy): Bacteria > Bacillota > Clostridia > Lachnospirales > CAG-274 > RGIG4831. The sequence continues at coordinate 2,805 of JAFUUG010000687.1, read as the reverse complement.
GCGTTTCTTGGAATTTGAGTGATTCGTATCGATTATTATTGCAGGATTTGGAAAACCTTTTTTATTATACATTTCCGTTGCACGGGAAAGATCCTCATAATGATAGTTTGGTACATTATCGCCATGTTTATTTACAGAACCTCTTAAAATTGCATGGGCAAACGGATTTCCGCTTGTAAGCACTTCATGAGCGTGATAAAAGAAATTATGCTTTGCATTTGCTGCCTGTATGGAATTAAACATAACTGTAAGGTCGCCGCTGGTAGGATTTTTCATGCCTACGGGTACATTTATTCCACTTGATGCAAGGCGGTGAAGCTGATTTTCGACACTTCTTGCACCTACTGCTATATATGAGAGAAGATCTTCCACATAAGGAAGATTTGTTGGATAGAGCATCTCATCTGCAATAGGGAATCCTGTTTCTTTTATGGCACGGATATCCATGCGGCGAATAGAGAGGATACCCTCAAGCATATTTGGTGTTTTCTCGGGGTCGGGCTGATGAAGCATACCTTTGTAACCCTCACCTGTTGTCCTTGGCTTTCCCGTATAGATACGGGGAACGATGAAAAGTTTATCCTTTACCTTATCATTTATCTTTTTAAGGCGGGATATGTAATCACATACGGAATTTTCATTATCTGCCGAACATGGACCTATTATTACAAGGAGTTTATTTACCTTTCCGGATAAAATATCCTTTATCTCGGCATCGTTTTTTTCCTTTATTGCTTTAAGGTCTGCGGGAAACGGTTCCATTTCGAGTATTTCCTCGGGTGTCGGGATCTTTCTTATGTTAGTAAAGCTCATTGTATTATATTCCTTTCGCTATGTATAAAAAATTATACGATTTATACAGTAAACGGCTTTTTTATGTCATTTACCGAAATTATAAAATATAGACTTTATCACTTATAATCATATTACCAAAATCAAAAATAGTCAAGCATATTTTGTTTAAAAAATATAATCGTAATATTTCGGCAATATTTGCAAAATTCTCAAAAAAAATTAAAAAATTTTGTTTTAATTATTGAAATGTTATGTAAAGTTTGGTATAATAAAAAGCAGAAATATAAATAATGCACAAACAAAGGAGTGATTCATTTATGTCAATGGGTAATATTATAGTAGGGCAATCAGGCGGTCCGACTGCAGTGATCAATTCGAGTCTTGTAGGTGTTTATAAGACGGCAAAAGACAGACATGCCGATAAGATCTATGGTATGCTTAACGGTATACAGGGGTTTCTTGATGAGAGATACGTCGATCTGACAGAAAAGATCAAAGATAATCTCGATATCGAACTGCTTAAACGTACTCCATCTTCTTTCCTTGGCTCTTGTCGTTTTAAACTTCCGGAAGCAAGCGAAAACGAGGCAATGTATCAGGATATTTTCAACAAGCTGAAAAAACTCGAGATCAAGCATTTCTTCTATATAGGCGGTAATGACTCTATGGATACTATCAAGAAGCTCTCCGCTTATGCAAAAGAAAAGAACTACGATATCAACTTTATGGGTGTTCCTAAGACTATAGACAATGATCTTGCTGTAACTGATCATACTCCGGGATTCGGAAGTGCCGCTAAATTTATCGGTACTACTTTAAAAGAAGTTATCAGAGATGGTCTTGTATATGATTCAAAGAATATCACCGTAGTTGAGATAATGGGACGTAATGCCGGCTGGCTTACTGCTGCCGCAGGTCTTGCAAAGGCTGAGGACTGTGAAGGCGTTGATATGATATTCCTTCCTGAACTTCCTTTTGATGTGGATAAATTCGTTGATAAAACTATCAATTTACAGAAAGATAAGAAGAATCTTGTTATTGCTGTTTCGGAAGGTATCAAGACGGCTGACGGAAAATATGTCTGTGAACTCAATGCGGCAAGCAGTGACTTTGTGGATAGTTTCGGTCATAAGGCTCTCGGCGGTACGGCATCATTCCTTGCACATAAACTTGCAAGTGAGATAGGCTGCAAGACAAGAAGCATTGAATTCGGTACATTACAGAGATGTGCTTCTTATGTAGTATCAAGAACCGATCTTTCGGAGGCTTTCCTTGCAGGCGGTCAGGCTGTTAAGGCTGCATTCAACGGTGAATCGGGAAACGTTATCACTTTTGAAAGAACATCTAACGATCCATATCACTGCACTACTCACAGCTATGATGTAAATGCTATAGCTAATGTAGAGAAGAAAGTTCCTCTTGAATGGATAACAAATGACGGTACTTATGTATCTGACGAACTTGTTGATTATATCAGACCTCTTATAGCCGGAGAACTTACTCCGATAATGACAGACGGTCTGCCAAGACATCTTACTATTAATGATTTAAACAGATGACATACAAATATTATAGGCTGTTGAAAGACAGCCTATAATATTTTTGTGTTGTAACTGTGACAGAAAGGAAAGATGAAAATGAGAGATAGTATATGGGCACTTGCTATATTTTCAAGTGCTATGTCGGCTATAGTTAAAATGTCGGGAAGAAAGAAAATTGCGGAATTTTTCGGGATAGTTTCAATAATTTTATATATCATAACATTTTTTTGTATTATTGGCGGAAACAGAGGAAAAGAGAATGAATAAGAAAAAAATTGGGTGTGAAAATTTTTTACACCCAATTTTTTACACACCATTAATGATGGAAAATTATAGTAAGCGACATTAAAAAATGTCGCTTACTATAACCCTCCGGGGGATGCACACGACTGCGTATAAGGTAGTTAGCCGCTTTGCGGCACGCAGTCGGTGCGAGTAAACGCCCAAAGTACAAGTACTTTTGTCGTTT
>JAFUUG010000064.1 GCA_017483905.1 Bacillota bacterium | reverse complement strand
TTTCATCATAGTATCACATATCTGCTCAATACTGTATGCAGGTTCAAATGTGCAATTAAAAATATCAACACCCGAAAAATCATTATCTATCATACGATACTTAAAAAATCTCACAAGCTCCTTAACATATATGCAAGCCTTGATCGTATCTTTTCTTCCCGTATACATAAAATATCTCTTTCTTATGCCCCAGTACAGCCTTGTAAAATTTCCGTGTTCCCCTTTTCCGTAAACCACGCCGGGTCTTACTATCGTCAATTCTCTCTCTTTATCTTCAGCCTGCCATATCGTATGTATTTTTTCGGCAACGAGCTTACTTATGCCATAAGGTGTATTGGGTGTAGGAAGAGTATTTTCGCTCTTTAATTCTTCCGATGCCCCGTAAGGAGCTATCGAACTTGTAAAAAGCATTTTCTTTATATTATATTTTCTTGCAAAAGCGGTAACATTTTCCGCCCCAAGTATATTCGTCTCAAAATATTCATTATCTTCATGCCCCGGTGTTCTGTGAACAGCCGCAAGATTGAATATCACATCATTTTCGGTAGGCTCAAAATCAATATCTATATTCTTTCGCACATCAAGCCTTATATATACGACACCGTCGTTTTTTTCCACAACACCCGGCACAACGCCCTCTTCACCCGGCATAACAATATCTATATCATATATTTTATCGCCGTCTTTTATAACTTCATCTTTTAAGAGGTGGACCAGATGTGTTCCGATAAATCCCGACCCACCAAATATAATATAATTCATACAAATACCCTTTCGCTATGTACAGATATCAATGCAAAACATCTACATATTTCCCCTCGATCACATCTTTCAGATACTGACCATACTGATTCTTCATCATATCCTTACAATTTTCAAGCACTTCTTCTGCGCTTATCCAGCCATTAAGATAAGCTATCTCTTCAAGACAGGCAAGTTTTCTGTGCTGATGTGTTTCAACCGTTCTGACAAAATTAGTCGCATCAACAAGGCTTTCATGTGTTCCCGTATCAAGCCATGTGAACCCCTGTCCGAGAAGTTCGACATTTAGCTCACCGTTTTCAAGATATATCCTGTTAAGATCTGTTATCTCAAGTTCACCTCTTGACGATGGCTTCAAATTTTTAGCAAATTCAACGACCCTGTTATCATAGAAATAAAGCCCCGTTACGCAATAATTGCTCTTAGGTTTTTCGGGCTTTTCTTCAATGCTTATTGCCTTTCCCTCTTTATCGAACTCAACAGTACCAAATCTCTCCGGATCGTCAACATAATATCCGAACACCGTTGCACCTTTTCCCGATTCCGCATTTTCCACAGCCGCTCTCAATCTCTTTTTAAGTCCATGCCCCGCAAAAATATTGTCCCCAAGCACCATAGCTGCCGTGTCATTTCCGATAAATTTTTCACCTATAATAAAAGCCTGTGCAAGCCCATCGGGACTTGGCTGAACTTCATAGCTTAAATTTATCCCAAACTGCTTCCCATTCCCCAGAAGTGCCTCAAATCTTGGTGTATCCTGCGGAGTAGAAATTATAAGAATATCCTTTATCCCCGACATCATAAGCACAGAAAGCGGATAATATATCATCGGTTTATCATATATCGGCAAAAGCTGCTTTGACGTTACTTTCGTCAACGGATACAACCGAGTACCCGAACCACCTGCAAGTACAATACCCTTCATAAAAATTCCCCCTTAAAATTTAAAAGTCTCTTTCAGACCTTTCCACTTTTTATCTTTTTCGGAAAGAACAGGCTCGACCCCCTCGGGTATAGGCCACTTTATCCCAATATCGGGATCGTTCCAAAGCACACCACCCTCGTCATTCGGATGATAAAAGTCGGTACATTTATAAACAAATTCCGCCTCATCACTCAGCACAACGAATCCATGTGCAAAACCCTCGGAAATATAGAACTGCTTCTTATTTTCCGCACTCAACTCCACACCGAACCATTTTCCATAGGTTTTTGAATTTTGCCTTAAATCAACAGCAACATCAAAAACAGTCCCTCTTACAACTCGCACAAGTTTCCCCTGCGGAAATTCTTTCTGAAAATGAAGTCCACGTAAAACGCCTTTTGTACTCATGGACTGATTATCCTGAACAAAGACCATATCAAGCCCCTCTTCATGAAAATCATTCCGGTTATACGTTTCCATAAAGTAACCTCTGTTATCGCCGAAAACAGTAGGCTCAATCACATAAAGTCCCTCTATATCGCATTTTGTAACTTTTATCTTGCTCATTGACCTATCTCCTTTAAATATCTACTGAGTGCATTTTTCCACGTCGGCAGAGGCTCAAATCCCATTTCGACAAGTTTTCCTTT
>JAFUUG010000686.1 GCA_017483905.1 Bacillota bacterium | reverse complement strand
GGAAGGGAAAAATCATCACGCAGTATGCAGGATAGTTATGATGAGATAGTAAAGGTATTGTCAATGCTTGATGAATATGGTAAGATACCCGTTTATCATGGTGCGGAAGATGCACTTTTATCTGAGAGCGACCCGAATGATTCAGAGGGGGCGCAGTTCATAATAAATGAGGCTATGAAAGATGATGAAAGACCGCTTTTTGTCGCCTGTATAGGAGCTATAACAGACATGGCATCGGCTTTATTGCTTGCACCTGAAATTGCGGATAAAAATCTGACTGTTATATGGATAGGCGGCAGAGATTATCCGAGCGGTGGTTGGGAATATAATTTGAAAAATGATATTGCTGCGGCAAATGTGGTTTTTAAGTCAAAAGTTGATTTATGGCAAGTACCGAGAAATGTGTATAGAATGATGCCAGTATCTTTGGCGGAACTTATAAACAGAGTTTATCCTTGTGGAAAAATAGGAAAATATCTTGCCGATAATGTTATAGAATTTAATAATGCGGCAGTGTCACGTCCGACGGAATACAGAATATTAGGTGATTCGCCGTCAATTGGACTTATGCTTTATGATGATTGCGGTAAATGGACATGGAAACCTGCACCCGAAATAAGTAAAGATATGAATTATGTACACAATGGTAAAAACAGACCTATTCGTGTATATGAAACTATTGATTCTAGATTTATTCTTGAAGATCTGTATGCTAAGCTGAAATTGTTTGCGGAATAAAAGATTTGAGGGGACAAAATGTCCCCTGTTTTTATGCTTTAAGGTGTTCTCTTTTATAGAGAAGAAATTGTGCGATGACGAGAATGAAACAAGCAAGCAGAGATGCGTATTTCAGATTCTCGATATACATATTGAGGGTAGATATAAATGATGATGATATACTTTCGGTATAACTAAGGGCAGTATAATAGGCATTTGTGGCTTTAAGGAAGTAATCACTGAAATTATTGAGTATTGGCTGTGTACGCAAAAATGACAATATTTCAAGACGACCGAGTATAATTGCCGATACTGTGCCAAATGATACGGAAAGTATACTCCAGAGAGTACATATTTTATTGTCGTTTTCAAGCTGCTTTTCTTCTTCATTTATAGAGAGCATTACATTTTTTTCAAAATCTTCGGAAAGAAGATTATCTTCGATTGTGATATTTTCCATAAAAAGTGCAAATTGCTCAGCACAATCGGGGCAATTTTCTATATGAGAAAGTACAGTTTCCATATTTTCAGAAGATATGGAATCAGGAGTATTTTCGGATAAAATTTTACTGATTTGACTGCAATCCATTTCTACCACCCTCTCTTAAACGGAGAAGACCCTCTCTGAGGAGCTTCCTGCCTCGGAATATTCTGTTTTTTACCTTTGAAAGCGGCTCACTTGTGGCATCTGCTATCTCCTGATATGACAAACCGTCTGTATGGTACATAACGATAGGCTCTTTATACATATCGGGAAGAGAATCAATGAGCGAATGCAATGCAGTTTTTTCCTCCGACATAATATATTCATTTTCCGGAGTAGAAGAAGATGTAAGCTCGTACTCCACATCGTCAATAGAAACGATATCTTGTTTCTTCTTGCGTCTGTAATCTATCACATGATTGGTGGAGATACGGATCACCCATGTGGAAAATTTAAATTCCGGAGAATATTTGTCAAGGTTTTTATAGAGTTTGATAAATATTTCCTGTGAGAGATCATTTGCTTCTTCGTGGTCGTTTATCATGCGAAGAACAACGGAATACACAAGATTTTTATAACGGGTAACTATCGCCTCGAAACAGTCCTTGTTGCCGTTTAAGCAAAGCTCTATAATTTCAAGGTCTGTTAAAGATGAGGTGTCGATAGGTTTATTAACAGAAGTCTTTTTATCATATACAATT
>JAFUUG010000685.1 GCA_017483905.1 Bacillota bacterium | reverse complement strand
TTTTTGTGGGCGGCGGTCTTGCAGATTTCATATACACTCACTCCAATCTTATTCCTTATTCGGCTTAAAACCGAGAATAGTGCCTATTGATGTATGTTTTCCTAACTTATTATTCTTTTCGGTATCATCGGAAATTTCGGTAAATTTAAAATTTCTTATATCCTGAATAGTGCTTATTTCGTTTTCCGCTTCGGCTATAACATCATCATAATCAAGCACGCCATCTTTACAGTTACATAACTTGTTTATAAGCTCTTTAGCTTTATCAAGACTATTTTTTTCTTTTGCATATTCAATTACAAATTTCTTATCACTGTCGGCAAGGCTGTATTCTCCTTCGGGATAACGTTCTTCTGTCATTTCATACCAATTACTCGCAATTTTATTGCTGTATTCGTTGAAATTGATTTCATAATCAATAAGCTGCAATAAAAAAAGTACCTGATATTCAATACTTTTCAATGAATACAGATGCTCTTTGAGTGGCTCTATAAGTAAATAATCAATGTCAAACACAGCATACACGTTCTTTCGGATGGCTCATATCATACCGCACCATAGAAGCAAAATAGTGATTTATCGTCGATTTAGCGTTATATATCGTTGTGATAAGATATGAACGGATATTATAGATTTTATCGGTATATTTCTCTATTGACTGCAAAATATAACCCATTTCAAATTCGTCGATTTTTAAAAATCGGCTTTTTATCATATCGGCAGATACTTCACAACCATTTATGCGTATAGGATTTTTATTAAAAGTGACTACATCAGCCATAATATCTATTATTTCATCAAGATAGTCTTTGCTTGCTGAATCGGAATTGACAATGGAATCATATTCGACATTCTCTTTGATGATATTCTTGTATCTTTCATAATCTTTTGCCGATGGACGTTCCTTGACATTCTCTGTTTTTTGTTTAGCGGCTGTCAGTCTATCTATCCTTGTTCTGTCCGAAGAATGATTGATAGATTGATTTATATTATTATTAGTATTTGGTATTATAGTATTTAGTTGTCTGCACTTATCCGCTTGCCGAAAAGGTACTTGCGGAATTGAAAAGGGAATACCACAAAACTTGTAAAATTCTTCACATAATACCGATAATTTAGCCGCAAAATCCGATATTTTATCCGTAATTCCGTTTTGTAAAATCGGTGTATTATCCGTATATCCGTTTTGTGAAAATGATTTATCAACCGATATTCCGTTATGGCTTTTCGGCTTATCGGTATTATAATCGGCTGTCAAATTATTTGTTGTTTCATACTGTTTTGCTTTTTCCGAAGTAATATGTACGGATTGCAATGTGTTGTTGATAAATTTATCCTTTGGTGCAGATTTTTCAATAGGCATATCATTAGCTGCATTTTGGTTATTGCTTGTATTTATGTTATTTGCAGCCGCATTATTCATATCTGACGATAAAGGTTTATCAGTGTCCTCAATATTCAGGAAACTAAAGGGCATTTCATATACATCATAGATAATTTTTGTAAATAAACCTTTTTCATCACGTTCCTGACGGCGTACAAGGAAACCTTTTTCAACAAGTTCCTTTACTCCCGACCTCGTTGATTTCACACCATCACTTGCCATTTTTGCAAGACCTTCTATCGTATATTCCCAATCATCGGGGAAGGCAAGC
>JAFUUG010000063.1 GCA_017483905.1 Bacillota bacterium | reverse complement strand
TTTTTATTGATAGCCGAAGAAATTGAGCTCCGAACATTGTACCAAACATATATTGACAAAACAATATCATATTATGATTTTGTTATGAATAATCTCAAACAATAGATAGATAGGGTAGTAAGGATAGAATGAATGGACTGAGCGTGCGAGAGGGAAGTAAGTATATCTGAGGGAAAATGAAAATGGCAAAAAAGACTATAAGCGAATTGACAATAGCTGATGATTTTATGTTTGGGGCTGTAATGAGTGACCCCGAATTGTGCAAGCCGCTGCTTGAGTATATTTTGAAAATAAAAATCAAACGAATAGAATATCCCGAATTGCAAAAAGTAATTGATGAAAGATATCTCAGGTGGAATACCTGTGACAAGCTATGTAAAAAATCTTGATAAGGCGGTAGAGTATGTAAGACATGATAAGGAATGGGAGGAGAGGTTTATGAAATTAGATTTGAGGGACAGAGAACATGAAAGGCTTGGAGAATGTGCGGCTAAAGTATCTATGATAAAGAAATTCAGATATATTCTTGCGGAAAATGATTTGTCTAAAATGGTAGATGATGATAAAAAAATGCTTAACAGGATAATTTATTTTATTGACAATAATCCTGATATGGATAATTATGATATTGCGGAAGAAATATTAAATGATGAGGAATAGAAATATCATATCGAGGGGTGGATGCCTTATGAAGAGAAGAGAAAAGATCCTGACGGCGGGAATGTCGGCTTGGTTATTTGGTATATTATCGGCGGTATCTGTGTATGCAGACGATATGGCGGAGGGGAGCAATGAAACTGTGCTGACGGTATTATTGTCGGTCAATATTGTATTGGCTGTTGCGGTGCTTATTGCGGTCATAATTGCGATAAAGAAGATAAGCGGAATAAATGTGCCTGCCGAAAAAGAGAGCGAAAACGAAAAGCAGAGAGAGAACATTGAAGATAAAGCGAATGAGATAAAGGAATATGCAGATAAAAAAATAAGTGAGATAGAAAAGAAAAATGATGAAATATATTTGGGGATAGAGGATATAAAGAAAGCACTTGCATATATATCGGCAGATATGAATAAGGAAAAAGTAAGAAGTGAGGCTATCGGGGAAAAAGAGGAAGAAGATAAAAGCAGCGAAAAACAGAGCGGAAAAAAGACAATAGAGAGCATATATACAGGGTATCTGAATAAAAATGCTGATGTGCTGAAACAGCTTGAGCTTAAAAAGCTGCATATAGAAGAAGGCGATGTGAGATTCAGTAATTCAGAAAGTGACGGAGTGGACTGTTATATTTATATAAAGAAGCATGACAAGAATAGTAATGACATAGATGTGAAGGCTTATATATTTCCGGAGAGAGCCATGACGGTGGAAAGAGGAGAAGCAGGCTACAGTTATTACGAGGATATATACGACTTTGAAACGGGAATGGGAAGAATAGAGCTTGTGAAGCCTTGCAGTGCTGTTGCTAATATTAACGGCAGATTCGAGAAGATACAGAAAGGACTTATATATCTTCCTTGATATACAGGAGGTATTTAAAATGGCTAAAATATGTACAGTGAATTATTGCTGTGACAACTGCGGCAAACCGATAACGGTAAAATTTGATATAGATATGATAGATGATAAAGAAAACGACACTGTATTGATAGATAAATTCTGCAATCAGTGCGGAGGAAAACTTATGGCAGCGGAAAAGTTAAGCAGAATGTTTACAGAGGCGGTAAGAGGAATCGAAAAAGACATACAAAATGAAAAAGACGCAATAACAGAGGATAAGATAAAATTTGAAAATGACAAGGCTGAATTTGAAAAAGAGGAAAGAGAAAAAATCGAAAAATTACAGACAGAAACAAAAAAACTCGAAAATGATATAATCAGATACGAGAAAAAAGAAATAGATATAAAATTCAGTACGGAAGATCTTATTCGTGAGAATGCGTTTATGAGGGATAAGATAGAGGAATACAAAAATAAAAAAGCCGACGAAGAGAGAATAAGCGAAATGAGCAAAAATATCAATTCAGGCGATATTGACGAGATGACGGGAAAGACAAAAGGCTATATCGTATACAACAGGCTTATCAATAATATGAACGGTGATGATGACAGCAAAATAAGAACATTTGCAAACGAGATATATTTGCAGATGACTCCCGACGGCGTATTTGAGGAAAACCTGTACAGAGGGGCTAAGTGCTATATAAGAGAGACAGATGACGGAGATATGTTTGAACTGTATCCGTCGGAAACAGTCAGATATATGTCGGCAAGGGGTGACTATTCGGAATTTTATCATTTCGACGGGGATGGAAGTATAATAAATGTCAAAGATGTATGCTGCGTTCGCAAACGTGGAGAAATATACAAGATAGAGCGAATGGGAAAAATAGTATTTGAAAAGAGGAACAGCAATGCTTGATGATATCTGTGTTTTTGAATATTACTGCGTTTTTTGCGGGAAGCGGTATAAGGTATGTTTTGATTTTGATATAGATACGATAAATGAGGGCAGAGATGTACTGATGGATAGGGTATGTCCTTCATGTGCATCGCCGCATGATATACTTATAAAACTTGAAAAAGAATTTGAGGATAAGCTGAAAGTGCGGGCGGAAAAACTTGCGGGAATAAAGAATGAAAGAAGCACACAGGCTGAAATATTCAAAAAGAACATGGAAGATGTCAGAGAAAGACTTATAAGTGAATTTAATGAAGCAAACAGAGAATATCATGAAAAAAGAATGATATTTGCAAACCATAACGAAAAAGTTTCGCAGCTTGGTAAAAAGTATGAAGAGATGAAGAATGAAAACGAAACATTGAAGGCTGAACTGCAGGTATTTACAGATGAAGAAAACAAGCGGGCATCGGAAGAAGAAAGCATGGTAAGAGAGGGCGGTATCAAACTTTTTAATCATTACATAAATGAAGAAGATAAGCAGGAGCAGGAAAAAATATCTTCGGTCGGCATTCCTATGAAATTTGACATAGCATTTGATTCGGAAGATGAATTTGTCAAGGGGAACGGTCAGATGTGCTATGTAAAGGAAATAAAGGAAAACGAGGAATATGAGATATATCCTACAACTATGATAAAATTTCCTGTCGGACAGGATACTTACTCTTTTTTCTATGATATAGAGGGAGAGGGAGAAAATGTTAAGATAACGGAGCCATGTACGGCAAAACTTAACAGAGGTGTATACAAGATCATAAGATACGGAAAGATTGAATTGAGCAGATAGAAAAAAGGGTCTTGCGGTATGCGGTCGGAATACTTGAAAAAGAAAATATTATCTTATTACGAGTATAATTTTTGCTTGCGGGGAGGTGAGGTTTGTGGCGATTAAAAATAAAGATACAACAACATCTAAAATGGAAGTTTTCTTTTTCTATTCGGGAAAAGAAAGGCGACTCTTTACAAAATATATAAAATATAAATTGAATATGGATAACACAGAACTTGACCCGAAGAGCATTATGTCAAAATTCTGCTATGCTGATGATGAGGCTCGAAAAGAAGCGGAAGAAGTGCCTGAAGATATATGCGAGATATTTTACAATGTGCCGCTTATGGACAGCGACGGGATTTGGAAAGCACAGGCTTTTGTAAAAAATTCTCTTGTCGGATATATTTTCTGCGGATATCTTGTAAGCTCGGGAAACAGGAAGAAGTGGACATTTAAAGAAAAGAATGATGACGAGGAAAAGGCATTCTACAGACCTCTTTTTTCATACTACAGAAGATATATTGCGCAAAAAGAAAATGACAGCGGTGATATAAAAATTAAGAAAACAAAAGAAAAGAATATCGAGAAGAAGAAAAGAATACCCGAGGAAAAAGCTGCCGCTAAAAAGAAAAAAGCGGAGGCAGAAGAAAATTCGGCAGAAAAGAAAAAGAAAAATGCGAATGCCGTAATTTCACCTAAAGAGATAGAAAAGGTGAATAAGTGTATTGCAAGCGGGGAAGAACCGTCGGGATTTAAAATATGTGCCGTTGAAAACGATTTCAATACGGTAAAGGTATATATAAAAGACAGCGGATTTAAGATATTCTGCTGTAAGGAAAATCCCGAAAACGATGAATTCATAGAAATATATCCTACGGCAAAGGCTTTTACGGATATGGGACTTGACTATACGGTAAATATATTTGATGTGGACTTTGATCACGATGAAAATAAGGTAATAAAACCTTGTATCGTTGCAAAGACGTTGTATGATTATTATGAGTTGAAAGAAAGAGGCATACTGTATGCAAAATAGTATTACAGTCTGACACGGAGGTGATATCATTATGGTGAAAAATTCCGATGATATTAAAGATATGCTTATTTATATAAAAAATAAATACGGTGTCAAACTGCTTTACGACGAGTATATATTGAAGATGCTTTCCGAAAAGGGATTTGATAACGATGTGCTTTATATTGGCATGATGATAAAACACAATATAACAAAGGGGCTTATAAAGGCGGTCAGTGAACCCGGTATGAAAAGGAAAGCTGCCGCACTTGCGGTATATACTCTTGTAAAGGAAGAAAATGCGGACGAGCAGACAGCAAAGCATTATGTGCGGCTGATAGTAAATGTAATAGAAGATAAAGGAAAAAAAGAAGATACAAGAGAAGAAAAGCAGGAAGTAAAAAAAGAGGAAAAGAGCGAAGAAACCGAGATATATGATTACGGTGATGATACGGAAGAAAATTGGGTCAGTTTCACAAAGGCAAGATACAGATATGAGATAAATACGGAAGGATACATAAAGGCATATAAGATGTATCTTACGGGTGATTTTGAAAAGGCGAAAATGCTGTATGAAAGAGAGTACGAAAAGGTAAATCATATGGCAGGGATAAAGCTTGCAAGAATGTACTGGAGCGGCGAGGGCGGCGAACAGTCGTATGAAAAGTCCTATGAAATATTTTTTAAGAATAAATATCCTGTTGCCGGGTATTATATTGCCGAAATGTACCGACTTGGGCTTTGCCCGGAAAAAAATTTTGAGCAAGCAAGAACTATTTACGAAAAGATAAAAAATGCACTCGATGAGATGAATAAAGTCGATACCGAAGGCAGATATGTCATGGGTATGAATTATCTGTATGGTGTATATGAAGAAAAAGATGAAAACAGGGGATTTGCACTGCTGTATTCAGCTATGAAGAAATGGCACATTGATGCGGGGATCGAAGTGGCGAGGTGCTACAGATGCGAAAAAGGCTGTAATGAAAATAAAGCTGCGGCTCTCGGGATAATGGAGCATTACAGGGAGAAGTTCAAAAACAGGAAACTGCTGTGTGAATACGGGCGGCTTTATTAT